>NZ_JBGBPT010000146.1:0-11171 GCF_041106355.1 Streptomyces sp. BF23-19
CGCCCCGACCGGGAGGCGATCGCCGAGCTGCTCGCCGAGGCGGTCGCCGCCGAGGCCGCGCAGCCGGCCGACGGGGCCGACGCGCAGCCGGCGAGCGACGCCGAGCGGACCGTCGCCGCGGCCTGGGAGCAGGTGCTGGGCCGCACCGTCGGCGCGTCGGAGAACTTCTTCGACGTCGGCGGCAACTCGCTGCTCCTGATCCGGCTGCGCGACCGGCTGCGCAGCGCACTGGACCGCGAGGTCGACGTCGTGGACCTGTTCCGGCACTCCACCGTCAAGGCCATGGCCACCTTCCTGGGCGGCGCCCCCGCCACGGACGCCCCGTCGGCCGCCGGGGAGCGCGGGCAGAGCCGGGCCCAGGCCCGCGCCGAGGCCATGCGCGCCCGCGGCCGCGTCCGCCAGACCAGCACACCGATACCGAGGAAGCGATGAACGACCGGCAACAGCGCACGCTCTACCAGTGGTTCGAGGAATCGGCCCTGCGTCACACCGGCCTGCCCGCCCTGGAGATCGGCGACGAGGTACTGACCTACGGCGAGCTGCGCGCCCTCGCGCTCACCCTCGCCGACCGCATCGCCGCCAAGCACGGCTCCCTGCCCGCCCGGGTGGCGCTCGCCGCCACCCGCTCGGTCGCCGCGTACGCCGGCTACCTGGCGATCCAGCGGCTCGGCGCGGCCGTCGTCCCGCTGAACCCCGACTACCCCGCGCAGCGCAATCTCGACATCGCCCAGCGGGCCGGTGTCGAGGTGGCCCTGGTGGACACCCGGTCCGCCGACCTGTTCACCCGGCTGCCCGAACGCCACCGGCCCACCGTCCTCGGCCTCGACGAGGACGAGCGGGTGTCCGGCCCGGCGATCGAGGTACTGGAGCGGTCGCTGCCGCCGGTCCCGGACGACCCGGACCGTGAGGCGTACCTGATGTTCACGTCGGGCTCCACCGGCCAGCCCAAGGGCGTGCCGATCCGGCACCGGAACACCTCGCTGTTCCTCGCGCACACCATCGAGCGGTACGAGATCGCGCCGGGCGCCCGGCTCACCCAGACCTTCGGCCTGACCTTCGACGCGTCCGTCATCGACCTGTTCGCGACCTGGGGCGGCGGCGCCACCCTGGTGGTGCCGCTCGCCGCCGACCTCTACCGGCCGATCGACTTCGTCGTCGAGCGTGAGCTCACCCACTGGTTCTCGGTGCCCTCGGTGATCCGTGAGGCGCAGCGGCTCGGCAACCTGCCGCTGGGCCGGGCCGTGAACCTGCGGCACAGCATGTTCGGCGCCGAGCCGGTCACCGCGCAGCACGCCGAACTGTGGCGCGCGGTCGCCCCGAACGCCGTGATCCACAACGTGTACGGGCCCACCGAGCTGACGGTGTGCTGCACCAACCACGCGCTGTCCGGACCGACCGAGGACTGGCCGGAGTTCTCCAACGGCACCGTGCCGATCGGCGTCCCGTTCCCGGGCATGGAGATGGTGCTGTTGGACGAGAGCGGCCTGGCGGCCGACGAGGGCGAGCTGTGCGTGCGCGGCGCGCAGCGCTTCGGCGGCTACCTCGACCCGCGCGAGAACGCCGGGCGGTTCGTGTCGTACGAGGCCGACGGCGGCCCCGCGGAGGGCTACGGCGGCAGCACCGCGCTGACCGACCGCCACTGGTACCGCACGGGAGACCGGGTCCGGCGCGAGAACGGGCTCTACGTGCACTGGGGCCGCCTCGACCAGCAGGTCAAGGTACGCGGCTTCCGCATCGAGCTCGGCGAGGTCGAGGCGGCCGTGCACCGCCACCCGCACGTCATCGACGCCGCGGTGCTCGCCCTGCCCGGCCCGGACGGCGAGACCGAGCTGGTCGGCGCCTACGCGGGCCGCGAGGTGGACCCCGAGCGGTTCGACGCCTGGCTGCGCGAGCTGCTCCCGCTGCACATGGTGCCCGCCTCGCTCACGCACCTGCCGGGCGGGCTGCCGCTCAACGACAACGGAAAGACGGACCGCAAGGCACTGGCGCGGATCCTCGACACGACGGAGGGGTCATGACCGACGCGCTGGAGTACTGGCGAGGCGAACTGGCGGGCCTGGAACCGCTGGAGCCGGCCACCGACCGGCCGCGCCCCTCGGCGCGTACCGGCGCCCTGGGCCACGTCACCCGCACCGTCCCGGCCGGCACGGCGCAGGGGCTGGACAAGGCGGCCGCCGAGTACGGCGCCCCGCTGTCCGCCGTACTGCTCGCCGCCTACCAGGTGCTGCTCGGCCGGTGGACCCGCCGGAGCGACCTCGCGGTGGGTGTCCCGGGCTCCGACGGCGGCCTGGCCGTCGTCCGCTGCGACCTGACCGCGGGCCCGGCCTTCGCCGAACTCGTGGCGCGGACCGACGCCGCGCTGACCCGCGGCCGGGCCGCCGCGCTGCCGGTGGCCCGCCTCGCCGCCGCGTTCGAGTCCGCGGCCGACGGCCACCACCCCGTGGTGCAGGCCCTGTTCACGGACGGGCCGGCCCACCGGGCCGAGGGCGTCTGCCCGCCCGACCTGACCCTGACCCTGGATCCGGCCGCCGGTCGCGAGGGCCTCGGCCTGCGCGTCGACTTCGCCGCGGAGCTGTTCGACGCGGCGAGCGCGGAGCGGCTCACCGACGGCTACCTCACCCTGCTGACCACCATCGCCCAGGCCCCCGGGATCGCGCTGGAGGGGCTCGACCCGCTCGGCGTCGCCGAGCGCGAGCTGCTGCTCGACGTCTGGGGCCGCGGCCGCGCCGCCTTCCCCGAGGCCGCCGACGCGGACGCCGCCCCGGACGTGGCCGGTCTGGTCGCCGAGCAGGCCGGGCGCGTGCCCGACGCCGTCGCGGTCGTCTTCGGCGCCGTCGAGCTCACCTACCGGGAGCTCGACGCCCGCGCCGACCGCCTCGCCCACCACCTGCGCGGCCTCGGCGCCGGACCCGACGTGCCCGTCGCGGTCTGCCTGGAACGCGGCCCCGCACTGATCGTGGCGCTGCTCGCGGTGCTCCGCTCGGGCGCGGCCTACGTGCCGCTCGACCCCCAGCACCCGGTCGACCGCCTGGAGTTCGTGCTGCGGGACACGGCCGCCCCGGTGGTCGTCACCCAGGAGTCGCTGCGCGGCCGGCTGTCCGGCGGAGACGGCGCGGGGCCGCGTACCCTCGTCGCGGTCGACACCGACGCCGCGGCGATCGCGGCCTCCCCCGTCGTGGCACCGGCGGCGGCCGCCGGGCCCGGGCACCTCGCCTACGTCCTCTACACCTCCGGCTCCACCGGCACCCCCAAGGGCGTCGCCGTCACCCGGGGCGGCTTCCGCAACCTGCTGTGCGGCATGCGGGAGACCTTCCCGGCGCCGGCGAACGAGCGGGTCCTGTTCACCACCTCGGCCACCTTCGACATCGCGGGCGTCGAGGTGTTCCTGCCGCTGATCACCGGCGGCCGGATCATCGGCGCGTACCAGGACCAGATCCACAACCCGCCGGCCCTCGTCGAGCTGATCGACCGGCACGCCGTCACCCTCGTACAGGCCACGCCGTCCGCGCTGCGCCCGCTCCTGGACGCCCTCGGCGACCGGCCGCGCGCCCTGGAGATCTTCGCCGCCGGAGAGGCCCTGCCCGCCGAACTGGCCGCACGGATGCTGCGCGCCGGCACCCGCGTCCTCAACGGCTACGGCCCGACGGAGACCACCGTCTACGCCTCCGTCGCCGAGATCACCAGCGCCACCGGCACGGTCCCCATCGGCCGCCCCACCGCCGGCACCGAGCTGTACGTCGTCGACGACGCCGACCGCCCGGTCCCCGTCGGCGTACCCGGCGAGCTGCTCATCGGCGGCGCCGGCGTGGCCCGCGGCTACCTCGGCCGCGACGACCTGACCGCCGAGCGCTTCACCCGGAACCCGTTCGCGGCCGGCCAGGTCTACCGCACCGGCGACCTGGTGCGGTGGCTGCCCGGCGGCGACCTGGAGTTCCTCGGCCGCCTCGACCACCAGGTCAAGGTGCGCGGCTTCCGCATCGAACTCGGTGAGATCGAGGCGGCGTTGCTGGTCCACGAGGACGTCGACTCGTGCGCCGTCACGGTCCGCGAGGACGTTCCCGGCGAGAAGACGCTCGTGGCGTACGTCGTCCCGGTGTCCGGCCGCCCGGTGCCCGGCGTCGGCGCGCTGCGCGACTGGTGCGGGCGCACCCTGCCCGGCTACATGGTGCCCGGTACGTACGTCTTCCTGGACCGGATGCCGCTGACCACCAGCGGCAAGACCGACCGCAAGGCGCTGCCCGCACCGGGTGGCGAACGCGTCGGCCTGGAGGCCGAGTTCATCGCCCCGCGCACCCCCGCCGAGCGGGCGGTGGCCCGGGTGTGGGCCGAGACGCTGTACGCCGACGAGGTCGGGGCCCAGGACGACTTCTTCGACTTGGGCGGCGACTCGCTGACCGCGACCCGGGTGGCGCTGCGGCTCCAGGAGGACTTCGGCCTGGAGATCCCGGTGCGCACCCTGTTCACCTACTCGACCGTCGAGTCGCTCGCGGGGGCCCTGACCGTCGCCCGCCGCACCGGCGCGTTCCCGGCCGGAGGCTGACCCATGACCGAGACCCCCGCCAACCCCGTGCTGCTCGTCGTCTACGACGCCGGCAGCCTCGCCCCCACCCGGCTCGCCGAGGCGGCCCGGCAGGCCGGCTGCGACCTGGTGTTCGTGACCGCGGACACCGCGCACGCCCAGGAGATGATCCCGACCCTGGAGATGGTCGGCACCGTCGTGAACACCGCGGGCCGCACCGAGGCGCAGACCGAGGCGGCGCTGCGCGCGCTCGCCCCGGCGGGCATCGTCACCTTCAGCGAGTTCCAGATCGCCCCGACCGTGCGGCTCGCCGAGGCCCTCGGCCTGCGCTACCACCGGCCGGCCGACGTCGACGCCATCACCCACAAGGACCTGCAGCGCCGCCGGTTCGCCGAGGCGGGCGTGGACAGCGTGCGCTTCTGCACCCTGACCGACCCCGACCAGGCCGACGAGGCGATCGCCTACGTCGGGCTGCCGGCCATCATCAAGCCGGTGATCGGCGCGTCCAGCCGCAACACGCAGGCCGTCGCCACCCCCGAGGAGTGCCGGGCCGCCCTCGCGGCGATCTTCGCCGGCTCCGACGGCGGACCCGCCGAGACGGCCGTGATGCTGGAGGAACTCCTGGTCGGGCGGCCCACCCCGGCGCCCTGGGGCGACTACATCGCCGTGGACTGCGTGGCCGACGGGGACGACGTCCGTCCGGTGTTCGTCACCAGCAAGTTCGCCCTGGCCGAGCCGTTCCGCGAGCGCGGTGGCTACGGCGGCTTCTCCGTCGTACCGGAGGCCGAGGAGCGCGAGGTCCGCGACCTCGCCTGCCGCGCGGTGCGCGCCCTGAACATCCACGGCGTCGCCGACGTCGAGATCAAACTGACCGCCGACGGCCCCCGGGTCATCGAGGTCAACGGCCGGCTCGGCGCCTGGGTCGACGACCTCGCCGTCCGCTCCGGCACCTCCGACCCCGCGTACGTGGCGGTCGCCGCCGCGCTCGGCCTCCCGTACGAGACCCCCGAGGTCAAGCAGGGCGGGCCGATCGCCTTCCACTACCTGACCGTGCCGCCCATCGGCGCCCGCCGGGTGCGCGCCATCCGGGGCGTCTCCGCACTGCGCCGCCTCGCCCACGTCGACCGGGTCGTCGTCCTCGCCGAGCCCGGCGCGGACGTGGACTGGCGGATCGGCGCACGCGGCAACACGGCGGCCGTCATCGGCTCCACCGCCACCCATGAGGAACTGGCCGCGACCGTCGCCGCCATCGAGAGCGTGGACTGGATCGATTATGAGTGAGTTCCCCGTACGAGCCGATGAGTTCGTCGTCTTCGACCTGGACGGCGTACTCGTGGACACGCAGGACGCCGAGAACGGCGGCATCGCCCACGTCGGCGAGATGATGGGCCTGCGGCTGGACAAGGACCAGCGGGACGAGCTGTTCTCCGGCAAGAAGATGCAGGAGTGCTTCGACCTGATGGCGGACCTGTCGGGCAACGCCCCGCCGCAGGACGCCATGGCGATCGCCCGCGCCCGGTGCGAGGAGCTGATCGGCGACCGCATCGAGCCCATCGACGGCGTCGCGTACGCCCTCGAACAGCTCGCCGCCGCCGTCGGCGACCGCATGTGCGTGGCCTCCAACAGCCCGCTCGCCATCATGCGCAGCCGCCTGGAGAAGGCCGGGATCCTGCACCACTTCGGCACCCGGCTCTTCTCGGCGTACGACGTCGACGCCTGGAAGCCCGACCCGAAGCTGTTCCGCTGGGCCGCCGAGAGTTGCGGGGTCACGCCCGAGGTGTGCGTCGTGGTCGAGGACAGCCCGGTCGGCGTGGACGCCGCCGTGGCCGCCGGGATGCGGGTCCTGCAGTACACCGCCGACCCGGCCACCCCGCCCCACCGGGAGGGCGCGCTCACCTTCCCGTCCATGCGCGCACTGCCCCACCTCGTCCGCGACGCCCACCTGATGGCGCCCGTCGTCGCCCCCTTCGCCGCTGCCGCACACTTCGGAGGTACCTCATGAACAACGCCCGCAAGATCATGGTCCTGGGTGCCGGCGACATCGGCCGCCGTGTCTTCCACGAGCTGGCGCACAGCCCGAACCCGCGCCACGTCCAGCTCGTCGGCCGCGACGAGGAGACCGTCCTGAAGGCCGCCAACCTGACGCGCTTCTGCAGCGTCCAGCGCGGCCACACCAACGAGGTCAGCCACGCGCGGACCGACATCACGGACGTGGCGCGCACCGCCGAGCGGATATCCGCCTTCGACCCCGACATCATCTTCCTGGCCGTCAGCTACCAGTCCTGGTGGGTCATCTCCACCCTCCAGCAGGACGCCTTCCAGCGGGTCTACGCCGCCAACTACGGCCCGTGGCTGCCCATGCACCTCGTCCCGGTGATGAAGGCCATGGAGGCCGTCCGTCTCTCCGGCACCCAGGCGCTGGTCGTCAACGCCGCCTACCCCGACGCCGTGCACCCCGCGCTCACCGCGATCGGCCTCTCCCCGGACATCGGCATCGGCAACGTCGCCAACAACGTCCCTGGCATCACCGCCGTGGCCGCCGACGAGCTCGGCCGCAGCACCGCCGACGTCGAGGTGCGCCTGGTGGCCCACCACTACGTCTCGCACCGCCTGTCCCGCACCGGCAACAGCGGCCCCGCCGGCATGGGCCTCGGCATCCGCCTCGACGGGCGCGACGTCACCGGCGAGCTCGACGTCGCGGAGCTCCTGAACCGGCTGCCCGGCGCGTACCGCCGCACCGGCGGTCTGCCCGGCCAGACGATGACCGCGTCCTCCGCGCTCAGTGTCCTGGAACCGCTCGCCGACGGGCGCGACGCGGTGGTCCACGCGCCCGGCGCGGACGGGGCGCTCGGCGGTTACCCGGTGGCGATCGAGAACGGCAAGTTCCGTGCGCTGCTCCCCGACGGCATGACGGCGGACGAGGCGCACGCCATCAACGTCTCCGGGCAGCTGCACGACGGCATCAGCGAGATCCGCGCGGACGGCACCGTCGTCTTCGAGCCCTCCGCCATGGCCGTCATGAAGGAGGAACTCGGCTACGACTGCGCCGAGATGAAGCTCTCGGAGGCCGAGGGTCGCGCCCAGGAGATCGCCGAGCGCTTCACGGCGTACCGGGACCGCACCGCCCGCTGACCCGGGATCCACGCCGAACGCCGCCGGCGGCCCGTACGGCCCCCGGCGGGGTTCGCGCGCCGCACGACACGACGGACGAGCTCCACGGAAGGAACCAGGATGAGGCTGCTGCTGCTGGGCGGAACGGACTTCGCGGGGCGCGCCGTCGCCGAGGGCGCGGTCGCCCGGGGCTGGGACGTGACCGTCTTCCACCGGGGCGAGCACCCGGCCCCGCCCGGCGTACGGGTCCGCCACGGCGACCGCACGCGTGAGGACGGCCTGGCCGCCCTCACGACGGGGGAGTGGGACGCGGTCGTCGACACCTGGTCGGGCGCCCCGACCGTGGTGCGCGACGCGGCCGACCTGCTGGCCGGGCGCACCGGGCGCCACGCCTTCGTCTCCAGCCGCTCGGTGTACGCCTGGCCGGTGCCGGTGGGCCTGGACGAGTTCGGGCCGTTGGCCGAGGGCGACCCGGACGCGCAGTCGAGCGACTTCGCGGCCGACAAGCGGGGGTCGGAACTGGCCGTGCTGCGCGCGTTCGGCGAGGACCGCACCCTGCTGGTCCGGCCGGGCCTGATCCTGGGCCCGCGCGAGAACGCGGGCCGCCTGCCGTGGTGGCTGTCCCGCATTGCCCGGGGCGGTGAGATCCCGGCCCCCGGCCCGCGGGACACCCCGCTCCAGTACGTCGACGTACGCGACCTGGCGGCCTGGCTGCTGGACGCGCTGGAGTCCTCCCTGCACGGCCCCTACAACCTCGTCTCGCAGCCCGGCCACAGCACCATCGGTGAACTCCTGGACCTCTGCGTACGCGTCACGGGCGGCGCCGCCGACCTGCGCTGGACCTCCCCCGAGGCGATCGCCGCCGCCGAGGTCTCCCCGTGGACCGACCTGCCCGTCTGGGCCCCGCCGGGCACGGACTTCCACGCCGCGATCCACACGGGAGACGTCTCCCGGGCCCACGCCACGGGCCTGGTCTGCCGCCCGGTCACCGAGACGGTCACCGACACCTGGACCTGGCAGCAGTCCGTCCCGGAGGCCGAGCTGAACCTCGCGGACGGCCTCGGCGAGGAGGCCGAGGCCCGTCTCCTGAAGGGCTGAGGCGACCGCCCGGACCGCCGGGCGGACGGCCCCGGACGATCACGGGCGATCACGGGCGATCACGGGCGATCACGGGCGATCACGGGCGATCACGGCCCGGGGCCGGGGTCCTGCGGGTCGCCCGCCAGGCGGACCGTGCTCAGGATGCGCATGATCAGGGCGTCGTCGACGGCCCCCGGGACGCCCGTACGGCCGTAGAAGTCCCAGGAGACCAGGTCACCCCGGGAGTTCCGGAAGCCGAAGACGATCGCCTGGCCGTCGCCCGCGCAGCGGTTGCTCTGCGGGACGCCCGAGGAACGCGCTCTGACGTAACTCCCCTTGACCCCCGACTTCGTGGTGTACGCCACCGGCTTGTCGGATGTGACCACGCTCTTGTCCGGCTGGGTGTAGGCGGCGTAGACCCAGGTGGGTGCCTCCTTCACGGCGATGTCGGCGGGGTCCTTGGCGCCGCCGGCGCCCTTGGTGCCGACGTTGCCGAGCCGGACGTCCGTGACCTGGCCGTCGCCGTTCGCGTCGATGCTGCACCACCGGGACTTGTAGAAGGCGGGGGCCGTGTGCCCGATGAGGACCTTCTCGGTGTCCTTGCGGTCCTCGTAGCCGCTGAAGACCTGGGGCTCGAGGACCTCCCACCCCGGCGGGACGTCGAACGCGGTGCCGTGCGTGGGGTTGATCACGGTCTTCCAGCCCGCGACGAGCGGCTTCGTCGGGTCGGCCGCCGACGCCGCGGCCGCCGCCGAGGCGCGGTCCCGGTTCTCGCGGACGCCGAGTACGACGCCGGTCGCGGCGGCGGCGACCGCCAGGGCGGTCAGGGCGCAGATCCCGACGACGAGTCGTTTTCTGCTGACCCGGCCCCCGCCGGCGTCGGGCTCCGGCGGCGCCTGGAAGGGCGGCGGCCGGTACAGGCCGCCGGGCTGACTCGGCTGTTGGTACGGGTTCTGCACGGTGCCCCTCCTGGTACCTGCCTGCCCTACTTGCCGAAGGACAGGATCGAGCGGCTCGCCTTGCGCGGTTCCGGGCCGTAGACCCGGCCGTTGAGCAGGAACAGCCGTCCGCCCGCCCACGCGATGCGGATGCCGTGGGTGTAGAAGACGTCCTCGGGGCCGGCGGCCGCCGCCGGGCTCTGCAGCACCGGCCGCGAGGCCCCGTCGGCCGCGGCGAGGGAGACGACCGCCCCCGCCTCGCCGCTGCCCGGGGTGACGTAGGTGAGGACCTTGCCGTCCTCGACCGCGAGCGGCCACATGGTGCGCCCCTTGGGCTGCTCGGCGGTGCGCCACCGCTCCTTGCCGGTGTTCAGGTCGACGGCGACGACCTGGTTCGTGACGTCGATGCCGAGAGTGGTGCCGGGCTTGCCCGCGCCGATGTAGAGCGAGTCGGCGTCGGCCGCGACGGCGTAGCACTCCTGGAAGCCGGTCGCGTTGCCGAAGCCGTTGCACCGGCCGCTGACCCCGAAGGTCGGGTCGCTCTGCGAGCGGACCGTGCCGTCGGCGGCGAACGCCGTGAGGTTCCAGGTCTTCTTGTCCTTGTGGTGCGCGGCGACCACCAGCGGGTCGACGGACAGCACCCGGCCGACGGTCCAGTCCGGGGCGTACTTGTAGCTCCACCGCGCGGCGCCCGTGGCCGGATCCAGCTCCTCGACCATCGCCTGTCCGCGTGCGACGACGTCCTTCGGGTCGGGGCACTGGCGGATGGCGATCAGCCGCGAGCCCCCGGCGAAGCCGTACGGGTAGCAACCGTTCGGGCTCGACGTGCCGAAGAGCTTGCGGCCGTCGGTGACCGAGAACCCGCTCATGAGGGCGGACCGGACGACGACCACGGTGTCACCGCTGATCGCCAGCTCGAACTGGGTCGAGCTGTCGTGCTCGTTCTCCGGTGGCAGCGGAACCTTCCAGCCCGCCCGCCCCGTGGTCAGGTCGATCTGCTGGAGGTGGGTGCAGCGCGAGCTCTCCGAGGCGCTCTCCTTCACCCCCACGACGAGCTTGCCGTTCGCGGACGGAGCCGGCGGGATCCCGCACAGCGGCGTCTGGAGCGGGAGTTTCCACTTCTCCTGGCCGTCGGCCACCGCGTACGCGGTGAAACCGCTCGGGATCGCGCTGACCACGGTGTCGCCCACCCGCCACGGGCCGTACTGCGAGGTCCCCGCCCCGGCCACCTCGGCCTGGTTGTCGCGCAGCCAGACGCGGGCCTCGCCCGCCCGGATGCCGGCGTTGGGGTCGTAGGCCTCGGGTCCCCCGCCGGGGCCCTTGCCGTCGCCCTGGTCGACCGAGGGCGTACCGGTGGGCCCGGCCAGGGGCTCCGCGCTTTCGCCGCGGACCGTGAGGTGGTAGGCGCCGCCGCCGATCACGAGCAGGGCGGCGAGCAGCGCCGCGACGGCGCCGACGGCGGCCACGGGCCGGGGCCGTCGCGGCCGGCCGCGGTCGCCGGACCGCGGGGCGGTCAGGGTGGG
>NZ_JBGBPT010000147.1:0-10947 GCF_041106355.1 Streptomyces sp. BF23-19
GGCGGCGACCGGCGCTGACCGCGCAGCCTTCTGGGATGACCGCGCCCCTGAAGCGCCGCTACGGGTAGCTGGGAGCTCCAGCTCACCGCCGAGCTCGACGATGGCGGCGAGCAGGTGAGCGTGGTGGTCGGTCACGATGTCTCCATGTTGCAGCCGGATACGTCGTCGCTGTTCGTGGGGTCGGGGTGTAAGAAGCGGGTGTAGCGGAGTCCGGTCTCCGGAGTGATGTTGAACACCGCGCATGGGTGCTGCGGGCTCGTGGGGGCGGGGCGCAGCATTCGCACGGTCCATCAGGTGTCGCCGTAGTGGTCCCGCATCACCTCCACCCGCTGCTCGGGCCGGGCCGCCTGGCAGCCGGGGCACCGGCGCCCTGTGACGTGCTCGGCGACGGGGAAGATGGACTGCGCGGAGCGCACCTGGAGCACGTCCAAGAGCAGCGGTGCGTGGCAGAGGGGGCAGGGTTCGCCGTACCTGGTGCTGTTCATGCGCGGGAGAATGCACACACGCGCGGCTTACCGTCTCGGGCTGCCGTGACGGCCCGCCTGGCGGGCGCCCCCGGTCAAGACTTGGTGATGGCTTCCCGCCCGGCGGGAAGGACCCCGGATCGCTCGTTCCCGCAGGTCAAGGGCGGGGTTCTGTGGCCCGGTGATCAGCAAGTCGGAGGTTCGCCGGGCCCCGGCGGTCGCCGCCGCTCTGACCGCCCTGTGCGGACGCCGTCGCCCCACCGTCGTCCCCGGCCGGGCCAACCGGCGTCGCGGTGCTCGTCGGAGCAGGCGTGGTCACGCCGGCCGACATCCTGAGGGGCGCCGGCGCCGCCCGCGCCATGACGGCCAACAGCACGCGGCGGCCGGCCGGAACACGTCGGAGCCGCCGTAGGCGAGTGCTGCTGCGGGGGCGCCGGACCGCCCGAGTGGACCCCGCCTACCGGCCCGGGCTCAGTTGCGGACCTGACATGCCGGGTGCGGTCGGCGGGGGGCGCGGCGCTTGGAGATGTCGATCGTGAGGAAAAGGGCTCCCGAGGCGGCCGTCGCGGCGAACGACAGGATTGCGGCTTCCAGCCCCCACGCGTGCGAGAGCATCAGCCACGTCGCCGCCGTGGCCCCGGCCGTGAACAGCAGCAGCGCGATCCTGGCCCTGAGCGACATGCTGCCGCTCACCGCTACGCAGCCGTATCCCATGACGGCGCCCGGGAGGAGGGTCACGATTGCACCCAGGATCAGGAAGACAAGAAGGGCGATGAGCACGGTGCACTGACCTCCGGGCGGTATCCGCGTTCCCCGCCGGTGGGGCGGGGTTCTCGACGGCCATCCTGCCAGATGATTTGAACGTGTTCAATGTTGGCTCGGCGGTGGGGGCATGGCACGATCGCGGGACACCCATGCCTGATCAGAGGCACTCGTAAACAGCCCCTGTCAGAACCGCCTGGCAAGATCACACGTATGACCAGCAACACCGGAACTCCCGTCCCACTCCCAGCCAATCACCGCATCTCCGAGACGTACGCCGACTGGGCACGTACTCAGGGGCCGGGCATCGAAACCGACGCCCGCGACACGCTGGAACGGGCGGGCAACAGCCGGCACCGGGCCTGGGAGAAGCCCGGCCGGTTCGTGGACGACGCGGAGCGCCTGGCCCGGGGCCTGCCGGCCGCCCACCTGCCCTGGTTCTGGGACACCATCGGTCATTGGATGCTCGAGACGCACCGCCGCTCCGCCGCCCGCGCCTACGCGCAGGCGCGCGCCGCCGAGCGTACCCACGCTCTGCCGGTCGATCCCGACTGGCGGCGGGCGAATCTACTGCTGTTCGCCCGGTTCGGCGCCCTGCCCGCCAGTGAGCTCGGGGGTGCGGCGGCCTGGTTGGCCGGTGTCCTGGAACCGGTCGACGCGCACCACGAGTTCGTCCGCCTGCTGAGTGCCTGGGCGGCGTCCCCCGGCGAGCTTCCCGCCGATCTGGCCCGCCGGGTCCGGGACTCGGCCCGTGCGGCCGGGCTCGGCAGCGAGGAGGAGGCCCGGGTGCTGGGCGGGGTGCTGGCCGCGGCCCGAGGCAAGGCCATACCCGACCGGCTGCTCGACGCGGCAGTCGGCCCGCTCGGCGACCACCCGCCCGCCGACGAGCAGGCCACCGCCCTCCTCGACCTGTTTCCCGAGTCGAAGAACGACGCGGCTGCCTGGCTGCGACTGCTCATCGCGTGCGGCGCCTCGGACGCGGCCGCGGCCGGGCGGATCACCCCGGAGGGCGGCCTCGGCGGCTGGCTGCGCCGGTACGCCGCCGGATACTCCCACCGCACGGTCGGCGGCGGAGGGGTGACCCGCCAGCCCATGCCCGCAGAACTCTTCGACCTGGTGAGCCGGTTCGCCCCACTGCTGCGCGCGCACGGCACCCCGGTCCGGCTGCACGAGGACCGCTACCGGTGGCCGCATCTGGACGCCGACCTCCTCGACCTCTGCCTCGCCGAGGGCGTACCCGTCCACGACCCCGGTGCTGCGATCAGTCTGGAGTTCTGGGGTGAGCACTCCCAGCGCGACCTCAAGGCACTCGCCACCGATCCGGTGTTCGGCCCCCGGCTGGAAGGCACCGTGCACGCCGGGCTCCGCACCCGTGGCGGCACTGCGATCAGCGGCACCGCCATCAGCCGGCTCCCGCACAATCCGGGCATCACCGCCGAGGTGCACGCCCGCGTCGAGAAGCTGCTCGACGCCCTGCGCGGCGGGGGACTCGCCGCCGCCGACGAGGCCGTCGACGAGCTGCACGGCCTCCTCGACCGGCCCACCGCCATCGCCCTGGACGGCATCGAGGAGGCCCTCGACGCACTCGACCTCACCGGCCCACTGGCCCGCGCCCTGCGGGCCGGGCTCCCCGAGGAGCTGGGCTGGGCCGCCCTGGACCAGGCCCTCGCCGTGTTCCGGCCCGACGAAACCGTGCACGTCACCTGCACCTGGCCGGTGCTCACCGTGTACGGGGAAACCCGCGCCCTCGCCGTCGACCACGCCGGGCTGCGCGCAGAGCACACCCTGGAACTGCCCGACGGCGCACTCGGCCACACCGTGCACTGGGTCGGCGGCCGGTTCCTCGTCGCCTGGAACGAGGAGCACAAGGACAACTCCTCCAACACCGCCTACTGGTCCGACCACCCCGGTGAGAGGTTCGCACCGGAGCAGACGTACGGACTGCGCCCCTACGGCGGCAGCATCCAGGGCGGCCTCGGCTACCAGTTCGAAACCCCGGACGGTGGCGGCCGGTTCGACGGCGAGCGCGTCCTGCGGGCCAGCGGCCGTGAGGGCATCAGCCACCGCGACTACCAGATGTACGACGGCCACGACTTCTGGAGCACCGAGGTGTTCAGCGAGGACCACGGCGGCTGGAACCGCCTCGACCCGGCCACCGGTGTTCCCACCGCCGACCGCACCCTGCCCGCCTTTCACGACCCCGCCGGATCCCCGCCCGGCACGAAGCCCTTCCCCGACCACCGGATCCTCGCCGCACTGCCGCCCGGCGCCCCGCCCTCTCCGCTCGGCCAGGACGGCGCACTCACCGGCTGCCGGGTCGACTACCGCACGCCGTACGCGGGTCCCTCGCCCCGCGAGTTCGTGATGGAGTCCATCGACGGCCGTACCGCCTCCTACCGCAGCCACACCTGGGGCCGCCGCCCGTGGGGAATCCTTGCCCTGCCGCTCGGCGGAGAGGACGCGGTCCTGGCCGGCGGGACCACCATCCGCAGCCACGCCGCCGCCGACAACTCGCTGCTCTGGCAGGTACAGGGCTTCCCCGGCAGCCGCGACAGGTCCCGGAGCCGCGCCACCCTGGGCGAACTGGCCGGGCCGGTGCCGCCACCCGCCTTCTGGCACTTCCTCACCCCGCGCGACGAGCCCTCGTCCCGTGCCCTGCGGACGGTCACCGACGCCGCGGTGCGCGAGCTGCTGCACCAGGGCGCCGGGAGCGCCCTGCCCGGAGTGACCGACCCGCAGGTCCGGGAGGGCGTCGACCGCGCCGTCCAACTCGCCGCCGACGTGCTGCGCCGGCGCCGGGAGCTGTCCCACCGGGTCGCCGTCATGCGGGCCGGGCCGGTCGTTGACCTGCCCGACCCGGCGCCGGACAACCGGCTCGTCCCGGCCCTCCACGGCCTGCTGCCCCACCTGCGCGGCTACGAGGAACGGCAGCCGCAGCCACAGCCCGCCCTCCTCACCTCGGTCGCCGCTGACGGCCGGTACCTGCGCGGCGAGATCGACGACGAAGTGCGGGTGCTCGCCCTGCCCGCGCCGCCCTCCGAGTGGGCGGTGCTGACCGGCCGGATCGATGCCGTGGCCTGGCGGACCGTCGTCGCGGGCACACCCGACGAGCAGCGACAGGCGCTCGCGGCACTGCTCGACGTATGGAGCCGGCAGCCGTTCGCGGAGGCCGGCAGCTCCTGGCGGACCGGCCGGGCCCCGGAGCAGCGGATCACCCAACTGCGCGAGGACGGTTTCGCCGTGGCCTCCGGGCCGGACCGCAGCGGACTCGCCCCCTTTCTCCAGCGAGCAGCCGATCCGGTGCCCGCCGATGCCGAGGAGTGCGCCACGCACACCGTCGTCGCCGATGACACCAACCGGCTCCCCCGCCTGCTGGCCCTGCTTGCCGGACAAGGCCCGCTGCCGGTGCCCGAGGAGGCCGTGGACCTGTTCCGCTGGCGCACCGGGGTGCCGCGCCCGATCGCCGCCCTGGTCCTCGACGGATTCGCCGGCAGCGACGACTACGGTGCGCACCGCAAGCTGGTCCGCTCCAAGCCGTACAAGGCGGACCAGAACACCCTCTACGCGTACGACGAGTTCCAGCGACGGCTCGGTCCGGCCGGCCGCCGCACCGTGCTCGCCGCCGCTCTGCCCGGCGACCCGGCCGAGCTGTGGGCCCCCGGCGGGGTGACCGCGGCCGCGGGACGCATGGCCGTGGCCTGGGCCCAGCTGCTCGGCAGTGCCCCGTACACCGATGACGGCAGCCATGCCGCTGCCCTCGCCGCGGACCACGGACTCCCGGAGATCTGGTCCACGGCCCTGCTCACCGGCCGCCTCGAGAAACCTCTGGAGGCCGACGGCATGCAGGCCGCCGCCACCACAGTCGGCTGGGCTCTCGCCGAGCGCCCGGTAGAAGACCCTGCCGCGCAGGGTGCCCGCGTCCTGCTCGGCGGGCTCACGGACCTGCCCGCCGATCTGCTCACCGCTCTGCGCCGGCTGGCGAACCGGTCCGCCACCACCCCCGTTCCGCCAGGCCAGTACGAGACCAACCCGCTGTTCAGCGTCCCGGACCTGGTGGACGAGGTGTCGGCGGCTCTCGGTGTCAGCCGTGACGCGGCCGCCCTCCAGCTCCAGCTGCACGCTTTCGACCGCCCGGCCGACCGCACCGTCCGCCGCTGGAACTCCTGGTCGATCGATCACCACCGCGCCGTCCGCAAGGAGCTGACCGCCGCGAAGGCCCCGCGCCCCAAACCCGCCACCCCGGCAGAAGCCCCCGCTGCGGTCCCGGCACCCGCGCACGACCGGTTCACTCGAGCCTGGGCGGACAGTGCGGCACGGCCAGAAACGAAGGCGTGATGCTGCTGAACGCCTCACGCAAATACGGCTCCGTTGCTTGCGCCTGGGCGTACCGCCGGCGGCTGCGCACCCCGCCGCCGGCGGAGGTCGGAAGGAGATTCGTGACCGCTTCCCGGATGTCGTGCCAGATCCACAGGCGGCATCCCGCGTACCAGCGAGGCCCCGTGTGTCACCGGGATTCCGTGTGTCACCGGGATTCCGGTGAGGTAGCCTCCGCCTGATCATCCATACCGTGCCCGGGGGCAGACCATGCCGATACGCTTTGCACTGCGGGCTTCCGGCGTGCCGGCCTTCGTGGCCGTCGCCACACTGGCCGTCGCCGGCTGTGGGGCGGGTCCTGGAAAGCCTGCGGCCGAGCTCGCGACCCCCGAGTCCGCCTCCGCCTCCCCTTCCGCCGTGGCCTCCGCGAGCCGCCCGCTGACCGCCGAACAACTGGTGGCGGCCGCACTGCCGCAGGAGAGCCCGGACGCGGACCGGCATCCCGTCTCCGTCCGCAAGCTCCAGGTCAGCGACCGGGAGGACCAGGTATCCGATCCTGCCTGCGGACAGCTGCTGGCAGCCGCCCGTGCCTGGCGGCCCTCCCAGCCGGCTCCGGCCGTGGTGAACCAGACGTTCAACTGGAAGGACGACAACGGCGGCGCATCCACCCTCGCCTCGTACGGGAACTCTGGCGCGGTGGCGGTGTTCGCGGAGGTTCGCGAGGGGCTGAGCACCTGCCGGTACTACGAGAGCCCGGCCTCCACCACTACCTACAAGGGCACGGTCACAGTCGATCCCGCCCCGAGGCTCGGGGACGAAGCGGTGCAGTTCGAGATCACCGCCCCGACCGAGGTGGGCCCACACGTCACCCAGTACACGGTGGTCCGCACCGGAAGCGTCGTCGCCACGTTCACCAAACTGTCGGTCGGTGGCCGCGACATACGCGCCTTTCCGCCTGCCATGATCGCCCAGCAGATCTCTCTCCTCCAGCAGGCGCAAAGCTGAGGCCCACGGCCCCTGGGCCGCCCCGTTCCGGATCTTCCCTTCGACGCCGGGTACATGCCGTTCCTCGATGCGCTGATGGACATCGCGGACGAGGACGGCGACGGGAATCTGACCTGGGATGAGCAGGTTCGCTGGTTTGGCGCCCTGATGGGGCTGCCTGAAGCGGACGCTCGAGAGGTCTTCGGCCGCCTCGATCGGGACGCCGACGCGCTGATCAGCCGGGACGACATGCTCCAGGCGATCCGTGAGTTCTACTTCAACGAGGAGCCGACCTCCTCCGGTGTGTGGCTGCTCGGACCACTGGACCCCGCATAGCAAGTAGACCTGTTGCCCAGACGGACCGGTTGGAACCCGAGGTCGCGGTCCACCTGCCCGACGGCCGCCAGAGCGCGCGAGCCATCGAGGACCGGCTGCGCGAGCACAGCCCTGGTGTCCGGGTTCCGGCCGGCCTGCTGTCTCGGCTCTACGGGCTGGAGGAGCGGATCGTCGCCGCCGTAGGCGACCTGCCCTCCACCCTCGCCTCCCACGCAGTCGGCCGTGTCCTGGAGCAGGCGGCCCTCACGCCGGGCGAGATCGGCCTGCTGCTGTTCGCAGCGGTCAGCGCCGATGTCGAGGAACCCGCCAACGCGCACATCGTGGCCGTGCAGAGCGGGCTGTCCTGCCCGGTCTTCGACGTCACAAACGCCTGCAACAGCGTCCTGAACGCCCTGGAGGTTCCCGTCGCGTGCGGGGATGCGAGCGAGGCGGCTCCTGTGGGAGTGGCGGTGTCAGCGCCAGGGGTCAACCCTCGCCCGCGCATGTCACACAGGTTGCCGAACGGTGTGCTTCTGATGCGGGGTGCTGGCCGGCCGCGGCTATGGTCGGGCGCAGTCCGCGCCGATAGGGCGTGCGCGGGCGAGGCCCGGTGACCAGAGCGCTCTGGCGGCAGTAGTGCCGGGCCGCCCAACCACCCACTGGACCGAGGTCCGGCGTCCGAGCACGCGGCTCGTCGGGTGCGGGCCACGGCCCAGTCGAACGGAGTGGCTGCTGCCATCCGCTTCACCATCGATGACTTCCGACTCGACCCGGTGGCCGACCGCGACCTACCTGGCCGGGCACAACGCCACCCTCGGCCAGGTCAAGCGGACGGCGCCCGCACCGCCCAGTTCACGCGTGCCTGCACCCGCTGCCCCTTGTGTGAGCGCCGCCTGCGGTGTCGACTTCGACGCGATCGCGAGCCGGGCCGGCGTGACAGGGGGCGTCACTGCCTGCGGAGGGCCGTTCGTCCTGGTGCGGGCTTGGCGTGGTTGAGCTGGTGACAGGTCACTGCGCTCTTGACGGTGACAGGTGAGGACGTTTCTGCCGGCCAGGGTGCTGCATATTTCTCTACGGGGCCAGTTGCGGCCCGGACCAGTACGAGGGGACGGGTGCGTCGCGCGTCGTACAGGGAGCCATACCCGCCACCCCCTTATATGGTGAGAAAAGGGATCTACGGGACGCGTTGGGAGCATCCTGTCTCCGCCGCCCGAGAGGCCCACCCTGCTGCCCGTTCTATAGGAGGTGCTGTGTCCCGGACCGGTCCTGTCATCGATGAGTTGGTGGCTTCCGCACTCAACGCGCCCGGGGAATTGGTGACCCGGCTTCTGGGCAGCGCGGATCTTCGTACGGCCCGGCTCGGTCAGGCCGTCCGCGACCTGCAGGACGTCCCGCCGGAGCCGCAGGACGCCGATGCCTGTGACGGGACGCGTGTGATCGACCCGGTGACCCACGACCCCGCGTGGTGACTGACCGCAGGGCAACGGCAGGCGCAGCCAGGGTGCTGGCCGCCGACCTGGACGGCACCTTGCTGGGCGGGAGCCCACACGACCGACGGCAGCTCCTCGACGCACTGAACGGGGACCCGGACATCACCGTCGTATTCGCGACCGGCCGAGGCCTGACATCGGTCCGGGCTCTCCTGCGCGACGATCCCCTGCTGCCGCCCCCGCACTGGATCATCGCCGACGTCGGGTCCACCATCGTCGATGCCACCCGCATGGCGCACGCCCGAGCCCTGGAGGCACGGCTGCGCGCCGGATGGCCGGGCGCCGGACGGGTCCGGGCGGCGCTGGAGGCGTTCCCGCACCTCGTGTACCAGGAGCAGGTACCCCAGGAAGGCCGCTGCTCCTTCTATCTTGCCCCCGATGCCCTGTCCGACGAGCTGATCCGTGCGGTGGAGGAGCTGGGATGCTCCTGGTCGTACGCTTCGGGCCGGTACTTCGACGTCCTACCGCCCAGAGCCGGCAAGGGACATGCGCTGGAGCTCCTCGCCCAGACGCTCGGGTGGCCCCGGCGGGCGATGCTGGTGGCCGGGGACTCCCTCAACGACCTTTCGCTGTTCCGCCTGGGCACGCCCGCCGTCGTGGTCGCCAACGCGGAACCCGCTCTGACCGCGCGGGTCCCTGCCAGTGACCGCGTCCACCATTCGGCCCTTGACGGAGCGGCCGCCGTGCTGCAGGCGATCGAACGCCAGGGCCGGCCGCCGAGGCACTCGGTGGTGGTCGGCTACCACCGCCCGCCCATCTGCTGGCTCGACGGAGCATGGCGGCCGCCCCCCAGCCCCAACGGCATCCTGCCCACCCTCCAGGCCGCTCTGGCCGACGAGCACCTGGACGCAGTATGGGCCGCCGCCCACGTCGGCGAAGCACCCGCGCCTGCACCGCCCCGAGCTGACGGCGTCCCGACGCTCTCTCTCCTGCCGCTGCCCCCCGACCGGTGGGCCGGCTACTTCCACCGCACGTGCAAGGAGACCCTCTGGCCGGCCCTGATGTCCCAGCCCGAGCTCATCAGGCACCGGCCCGCGCACTGGGACGACTACGAAGCCGTCAACACCGCCTTCGCCCGTCACATCGCCTCCCTCGCCGAACAGGGCGCGACGGTCTGGCTCCACGACTACAACCTCTGGCTCGTACCCGCCGCTCTCAAGGCCGACCGCCCCGACCTGACCATCGGCCTGTTCCACCACACCCCCTTCCCCCGCCCCGACGTCTTCCGCCGCATCCCGGCAGCCAACCAGCTGCGCGACTCACTCGCCCGCCTGGACTGGGCCGGCTTCCACACCCCCGACTGCGCCGACAACTTCCGCCGGCTCCTCGCGGGCACCGCGGTGCCCGCCCCGGACATCGGCGTGCACCCCCTCGGCATCGACCGCCCCGCCGTCACCCACCTCGCCCGCTCCCGGGCCGGGTCCCGACCACACCACAACAACGACGGCATCCAGCTGGTGCTGTCGGTGGAACGCCTCGACTACGCCAAAGCCCCCGTACACAAGATCCACGCACTGGACACCCTCCTCGCCGAAGAGCCCACACTCCGGCAACAGGTCCGCTACCGCCTGATCTGCCCACCACCCGAGCCCGGCATCCACGCCTACGACACGACCCGCACCGCACTCGAGAACGCCATCACCTGTATCAACCAGCGGTGGAGCACTGCCGGCTGGCAACCCGTCGAGTACATCCCCCACACCCTCGACTTCACCGAAGTCGTCGATCACTACCTCGAGGCCGACCTCTTCTGGGTGACCTCGCTCGCCGACGGCATGAACCTCACGGCCCAGGAGTACATCACCGCACACCACGCCGCCGACCGCCCGGGCGTCCTGATCCTCTCCCGCCACGCGGGAGTCGCCCAGCACCTGGGCAGCGCGGCCGTACTGACCGACCCACTGCTTCCGCACGACCTGGTGGACACCCTGCGAGCCGCGCTGGCCATGCCGGTGGACGAACGTGCTACCCATATCGCCCGTCTGGCGGCCCTGCTGGACACCCCGGACCCCGCCGACTGGGCGCGTACGGTCATCACAGCCATCCGCGCCAGCGCTGCCCCGCAGACACGCTGACGATCCCCCGGGGCGCGCCCGTCGGGCCTGGTGGCGGTCATCGCCCGCCACGGGCCCGCCTCGGCCACCGGCGCGCCCGCTGCTGCGCCGCGGGTGCGGGGGACCGTGGATCCGTGGGCCGCGCCCGCGCCCGCGAGTACGGATGTGAAGCGGGTCTGGGGCCCGTTGACCGAGGGCCTGGACGTTCTCCGTGACCTCGACCTCGACCTCGGCAGCCGGCTGCGCGCCCTGGTCCTCCCGGCCCCGGGTCTCTCCGGCGGCCGCCCGCTCCCGCTCCACCAGCATCCCGCTGCCGCGGCTCCCGACACGCCGGCCCCGGCCGCGGTCCCCGCCCACCGGCGACAGGCCGCCCCGGCGAAGGCGGCGGGGCGCGGCCGGTAGCGCCGGGTGCTGCGCTTCGCGGGGCCGGGAAGACGGCACGGCGGCGGCCGGGAAGACCGGCGAGGCCCGGGTCCTTTAGCGGGTGGCCGTGCCCGGGGTTGTCGGGGTGTGGGTCGGGCACGGCGGTGGGGTTCGGGGGTCAGGCGAGGGCGAGGCTGATCT
>NZ_JBGBPT010000148.1:0-7497 GCF_041106355.1 Streptomyces sp. BF23-19
GGCGGCCACGGCCACCTTGGCCTGGGCCTCGCGCTGGTTCTCCAGGCGCTGGTTCCGCTCGACGAGCTGGGCGTAGTCGGGCCGGACCACGGCGGCCGCCGACCTGCGCCGCCCACCGGACGGCACCCGGCCGGGGGTGTACGAGGCCGCCGCGCGTGCCACCCGGAACCTGCTGGAGCGCCAGGACCCCGAAGGCTGGTGGAAGGGCGACCTGGAGACCAACGTCACCATGGACGCGGAGGACCTGCTGCTACGGCAGTTCCTCGGGATCCGGGACGAGGCCACCACCCGGGCCGCCGCCCTCTTCATCCGCGGCGAACAGCGGGAGGACGGCACCTGGGCCACCTTCCACGGCGGACCGCCCGAACTGTCCGCCACCATCGAGGCCTACGTCGCACTCCGCCTCGCCGGGGATGCGCCGGACGCCCCGCACATGACCCGCGCCTCGGCGTGGATCCGGGCCCACGGCGGGATCGCCGCCGCCCGCGTCTTCACCCGGATCTGGTTGGCCCTCTTCGGCTGGTGGAACTGGGACCACCTGCCCGAACTCCCGCCCGAGCTGGTCTTCCTGCCGCCCTGGGTACCACTGAACATCTACGACTTCGGCTGCTGGGCCCGCCAGACCATCGTCCCGCTCACCGTGGTCTCCGCGCTGCGCCCCGTCCGCCCGGCCCCCTTCGCCCTCGACGAGCTGCACGCCGACGCGCGCACCCCCAACCCCGCCAGGAGACTCGCCCCGCTGACCAGCTGGGACGGCGCCTTCCAGCGGATGGACAAGGCCCTGCACGTCTACCGGCGGTTCGCCCCGCGCCGGCTGCGCAAGGCGGCGATGGCGAGCGCGGGCCGCTGGATCGTCGAACGGCAGGAGAACGACGGCTGCTGGGGCGGGATCCAGCCGCCCGCCGTGTACTCGGTCATCGCCCTGCACCTGCTCGGCTACGACCTCGGGCATCCGGTGATGCGCGCCGGTCTGGAGTCCCTGGAGCGGTTCGCGGTGTGGCGCGCGGACGGCGCCCGGATGATCGAGGCCTGCCAGTCCCCGGTGTGGGACACCTGCCTCGCCGCGATCGCCCTGGCCGACGCGGGCCTGCGCCCCGACCATCCGGCGCTGGTCAAGGCCGCCGACTGGATGCTCGGCGAGGAGATCGTCCGCACGGGCGACTGGGCCGTGCGCCGGCCCGGCCTCGCCCCCGGCGGCTGGGCGTTCGAGTTCCACAACGACACCTACCCCGACATCGACGACACGGCCGAGGTGGTCCTCGCCCTGCGCCGCATCAAGCACCCCGACCCGGCCCGGGTCGAGGGCGCCATCGCCCGCGGGGTGTCCTGGAACCTCGGCATGCAGTCGAGGAACGGGGCGTGGGGCGCCTTCGACGCCGACAACACCAGCCCCCTGCCGAACAAGCTGCCCTTCTGCGACTTCGGCGAGGTCATCGACCCGCCCTCGGCCGACGTCACCGCCCACGTGGTGGAGATGCTCGCCTTCGAGGGCCGGGCCTCGGACGCCCGGACCCGACGCGGCATCGCCTGGCTGCTGGCCGAACAGGAGCCGAGCGGCGGCTGGTTCGGCCGCTGGGGCACCAACTACGTCTACGGCACCGGCTCGGTGGTCCCGGCCCTCGTCGCCGCCGGCACCGCCCCGGGGCATCCCGCGATCCGGCGGGCCGTGCGCTGGCTGGAATCCGTACAGAACGAGGACGGCGGGTGGGGGGAGGACCAGCGCTCCTACAAGGACCCGTCCTGGGCCGGGAAGGGCGCCTCCACCCCCTCGCAGACCGCCTGGGCGCTGATGGCCCTGCTGTCGGCCGGGGAGCGCGAGGGCAAGGCCGTCGAGCGGGGCATCGCCCACCTCGTGGAGACCCAGAAGGAGGACGGCACCTGGGACGAGCCGTACTTCACCGGCACCGGCTTCCCCTGGGACTTCTCCATCAACTACCACCTGTACCGGCAGGTGTTCCCGCTCACCGCGCTCGGCCGCTACCTGTACGGGGAGCCCTTCGCCCCGGCCGGAGCGCACCCGGCAACGGCCGGGGAGGCGTGATGTCCGCCGCCGACGGGGACCGGGGTCGCGGGACCGACCCGTTGCTGGTGGCCTGCGCGCTGCGCATCGAGCAGGTGGCGCTGCGCAGCGCCGGCCACGGCCCCGGGCGCGGATCGGCCGGCGGGCACGTCCTGCTGCGCACCGGGATGGGCCCGCGCGCGGCCGAGCGGGCCCTCGGCCGGGCACTGGAGCGGCCGGGGATGGACCGGGCCGCCGTCCTGGCGACCGGGTTCTGCGCCGGGCTGGTCCCCGGCATGCACCCCGGAGACCTGGTCGTCGCCGAGGAGACCCGGGACCCGCAGGGGATCGTCACCTGCACCGGCAGCGCCCTGCTCGCCGAGGCACTGGCCCGGGCCGCGCCCGGCCGGACCGTGCACCGCGGCGCGCTGACCGGATCCGACCACGTCGTCCGCGGCCAGGAGCGCGCGCAGCTGCGCGCCACCGGCGCCATCGCGGTCGACATGGAGTCCGCGGCCACCCTGTGGACCGCCACCCGGGGCGGTGGCCGTCCGGTTGCGGCCGTCCGGGTGATCGTGGACGCTCCGGAGCACGAGCTCGTCCGTATCGGCACGGTTCGCGGGGGAATATCGGCCTTCCGTGTCCTGCGTGCCGTACTGCCCGCGTTTCATGAATGGCACCGTTCGTTGCTGCTCCCCAGGAGGTGAGCCAGATGGCCATGCCGCTGCGCCAGTCCATCAGGGTCGGGACGTATCTTCTCGAACAGAAGCTCCGCAAGCGCGAGAAGTTCCCCCTGATCGTCGAGCTGGAACCGCTCTACGCCTGCAACCTGGCCTGTGAGGGGTGCGGGAAGATCCAGCATCCGGCCGGGGTGCTCAAGCAGCGCATGCCGGTCGCCCAGGCGGTCGGCGCCGTGCTGGAGTCCGGTGCGCCCATGGTGTCCATCGCGGGCGGCGAGCCCTTGATGCACCCGCAGATCCACGAGATCGTCCGACAGTTGGTGGCGAGGCGGAAGTACGTGTTCCTCTGCACCAACGCGATGCTGCTGCGCAAGAAGATCGAGAAGTTCACCCCTTCCCCGTATTTCGCCTTCGCCGTGCACATCGACGGTCTGCGCGAGCGCCACGACGAGTCGGTGGCCAAGGAAGGCGTCTTCGACGAGGCGGTCGCCGCCATCAAGGAGGCGAAGAAGCGCGGGTTCCGGGTGACGACCAACTCCACCTTCTTCAACACCGACACCCCGCAGACCATCATCGAGGTCCTCAACTACCTCAATGACGACCTCCAGGTCGACGAAATGATGATCTCGCCCGCCTATGCCTACGAGAAGGCACCCGACCAGGAGCACTTCCTGGGCGTCGAACAGACCCGAGAGCTCTTCAGGAAGGCCTTCGCGGGCGGCAACCGGCGCCGCTGGCGGCTCAACCACTCCCCGCTCTTCCTGGACTTCCTGGAAGGAAAGGCTGATTTCTCCTGCACGGCCTGGGCCATTCCGAATTACTCCCTCTTCGGCTGGCAGCGGCCCTGCTATCTGATGAGCGACGGATACGTGCCGACGTACCGCGAGCTCATCAACGACACCGACTGGGACAAGTACGGCCGCGGAAAGGACCCGCGCTGCGCGAACTGCATGGCGCACTGCGGCTACGAGCCCACCGCCGTCCTCGCCACCATGGGCTCCCTCAAGGAATCCCTGCGCGCGGCCCGCGAGACGATCGCCGGCAACCGGGACAAGTCGGCATGACCGGGCGGCCACCGGAGGAAGGGGGCGGCCGGGGCCGAGGCTTCGACCTCGGAGCCCTGCTGGCCGAGCGCGGGGCGGAGCGGTACGAGCTGCACGCCCGGTACCTCAACCACCAGCTGCCCCGCATGCTGCACACCATCGGCTTCGACAAGGTCTACGAGCGGGCCGAGGGCGCCCACTTCTGGGACGCCGAGGGCAACGACTACCTGGACATGCTGGCCGGGTTCGGGGTGATGGGCCTGGGCCGGCACCACCCGGTCGTCCGCCGGGCCCTGCACGACGTCCTGGA
This sequence comes from Streptomyces sp. BF23-19, assembly GCF_041106355.1. Taxonomy (NCBI): domain Bacteria; kingdom Bacillati; phylum Actinomycetota; class Actinomycetes; order Kitasatosporales; family Streptomycetaceae; genus Streptomyces; species Streptomyces sp. BF23-19. The sequence goes on from NZ_JBGBPT010000148.1 coordinate 4,033, forward strand.
CGCCCAGCTCGCCGACCTCACCCGGTTCGACTGCCAACCGCTGCCGGGACTACTGGCCGAGAAACTGCTCTCGTACAGCCCGCACCTGGACCGGGTCTTCTTCGGCAACAGCGGCACCGAGGCGGTGGAGACGGCCCTGAAGTTCGCCCGGTACGCCACCGGGCGCCCCAGGATCCTCTACTGCGACCACGCCTTCCACGGGCTGACCGCGGGCTCCCTCTCGGTGAACGGGGAGAGCGGGTTCCGCGACGGCTTCGCACCGCTGCTCCCCGACACGAGCATCACGCTCGGGGACCTCGCCGCCCTGGAGCGGGAGCTGAAGCGCGGGGACGTCGCCGCCCTCGTCGTCGAGCCGATCCAGGGCAAGGGGGTCCTGGCCGCCCCGCCCGGATTCCTGCTCGCCGCGCAGGAGATGCTGCACCGGCGAGGGGCGCTGCTCATCGCGGACGAGGTGCAGACCGGCCTCGGACGGACCGGGGACTTCTACGCGTACCAGCACGAGCCGGGCGTGGAACCGGACCTGGTGTGCGTGGCGAAGGCGCTCTCGGGCGGGTACGTCCCGGTCGGCGCGACCCTGGGCAAGGACTGGATCTTCAAGAAGGTCTACTCGTCCATGGACCGGGTGCTCGTGCACTCCGCGAGCTTCGGTTCCAACGCCCAGGCCATGGCGGCGGGCCTCGCGGTCCTGTCCGTCATGGAGGACGAGGAGGTCGTGGCGAACGCCCGGGTCATGGGCGACCTGCTGCGCGGGCGGCTCGCCGCCCTGGTGGACGAGTACGAGCTGCTGCACGAGGTGCGGGGGCGCGGGCTGATGATCGGCATCGAATTCGGCCGGCCGTCCTCGCTGGGCCTGCGCAGCCGGTGGACCATGCTGCAGGCGGCCCGCAAGGGGCTCTTCGCGCAGATGGTCGTGGTGCCGCTGCTGCAGAAGCACCGGATCCTCACCCAGGTCTCCGGGGACCATCTGGAGGTGATCAAGCTGATCCCGCCGCTGATCGTGGACGAGGCGGACGTGGACCGGTTCGTCGGGGCCTTCCGCGAGGTCATGGACGAGGCGCACGGTGGGTCCGGGCTGATCTGGGACTTCGGCAGGACGCTGGTGAAGCAGGCCGTCGCCACGCGCTGACGGCCCGCCCGGCCGGTGCGGGAACCGGTCGGCCGGTTCCCGCCCGCGTCAGACGAGGAGCCGGTCGCGCAGTCGGTCGAGGGTCTCGGGCGTCAGCCCGAGGCCCTCCGCCAGGTAGCGGTCCACCCCGCCCCAGACCTCGTCGATGGTGTCGAAGGCGGCCACCAGGTACTCGGCGCGGGCGTCGAAGAGCGGCGCGAGCAGCTCCATCACCTCGGGGGAGCGCTCGCCCGCCGACTCGCCGGTGCGGCGCACGCGATAGCGGCGGTGCGGGGCGTTCGACTCCAGGTAGTCCGTCACGATCGCCTCGCGCTCGACGCCCAGCGCGAGCAGGGTGACGGCGATCGACAGGCCGGCCCGGTCCTTGCCGGCCGCGCAGTGCATGAGCGCGGGGACGCTGTCCTCGGCGAGGGCGTGCACGACCCGGCTGTGCTCGGCGGTGCGCTGCCGGATGATCCCGCGGTACGAGTTCGACATCCGGGCCGCGGCCTTTCCGTCGCCCAGGATCTCGCGCAGCTGAACGAGGTCGCCGTCGCGGACCAGCCGCCAGAACTCCCGTCCGTCGGCCGGGTCCGAGAGCGGGATGTTGACGTTCCGGACGCCGGGCAGTTCGACGTCCGGCCCCTCCAGCGCGTGGTCGGCGACGTTGCGGAAGTCGAAGACGGTGTGGAGGCCGAGCGAGGCGAGGAACTCTGCATCGCTTTCGGTGGCATGTGCGAGATGTCCGCTTCGGAACAGTCGTCCCGTCCTGACCGTTCGTCCGTCAGAAGTCGGCAATCCGCCCACATCGCGGAAATTGCGCACTCCGGACAGCTCCGGCTCCTGTATCTGCTGGGTCAAAGCAACTCCTCCGCCACGTTGTGGGTCCTGTGTCCGAATTACACTACTTGGCGCCAACTTGCCATATCCGGAGGCGAGATCGGGCACGTCCCCGTGAGCCAGATCATACGGTGACCGTGAGTGCCTGATCGCTAAAGGCGAATGGCCCCGTCGGAACGGCTGTTGGCGGTGTCGAATGGACGGAGGGTGACGGTAATTCCGGCGGTCCCTCATGCCTGGTATTCCGTCAGGGAATTCGCGGCTTGTTCCGTGTGGCCGCAAGGGATTACCTTCGCGATCGATCCGGGTGGACCGCCAAATCCTGCCGCCTCCCGGAAACCGCATCCGACCTATTCGCGCGGCAGGAGCGGGGGAACCAGGTAAGCCGCCGGCCCGGAGATCTTTTCGCCGGGACGGCTCGGGGTGAAGTCGTTCATGGCTCGTACATGTACGGCCGGACATCTCCAGTCCGAACCCGACAGCTCACCTCGCAGGCGCCGGAGAGGAATTCGTCATGCCTGCAAAGGGTAAGCACCGCCGTCCCAAGTCCCTTTCCCTTTCCCGCGGTTTCGCCGTCGCCGGAACCGGTGGCGCGGCCCTCGCGCTGCCGCTGATCGGTGCCGCCGGTGCCCACGCGGCCGGTGCCCCGGCCGCCGCTCCCGCGGTGACCCCCGCGGTGGCCTCGCAGGCCCCCCTCGCCCTCCGGTCGGCGCCCGTCGCCGCCGTGCAGGCCGCCCCGACCGTCTACACCGTCGTGCCGGGCGACTACCTCTCCAAGATCGCCGCCGAGCGCCACCTGGCCGGCGGCTGGGAGCAGCTGTACGCCGACAACCGCGAGGCCGTCGGTGGCAACCCGTCGCTGATCCACCCGGGCCTGAAGCTCCACCTCGGCGGTCCCGGCGAGCCCGCTCCGTCCGAGGCCGAGGCGGTCCCGGCCCCCGAGGCCGAGGCCGAGGCCGACGCGAAGCCGGCCGCGCAGTCCGCGCCGAAGCCGGTCCGCAAGCACGCCGAGCAGGCCGCCCCGGCGCAGCCGGAGGCCGCCGCCGAGCCCGAGGCCCCCGCCGCCCCGCAGTCGGCCGCCGGCTTCGTGGCCCCGGTCGGCGGTGGCATCTCCACCCAGTACAAGGTCGCCGGCAGCATGTGGTCCTCCGGCTACCACACCGGCGTCGACTTCATCGCGAGCTCCGGCACCACCGTCAAGGCCGTCGGCGCGGGCACCGTGGTCTCCGCCGGCTGGAGCGGCTCGTACGGCAACGAGATCGTGATCCGGCACGCGGACGGCAAGTACTCCCAGTACGCCCACCTCTCCCAGCTCTCCGTCTCCTCCGGCCAGAGCGTCACCGCCGGGCAGGCCATCGGCCTCTCCGGCTCCACCGGCAACTCGACCGGCCCGCACCTGCACTTCGAGATCCGTACGACCCCGTCCTACGGCTCGGACATGGACCCGATCGCCTACCTCCGCGCCAAGGGCGCGAGCCTCTGACGGCACCCGCCGTCGGACCACCGACACGCGTGAGGCC
>NZ_JBGBPT010000148.1:7507-9855 GCF_041106355.1 Streptomyces sp. BF23-19
CGAGGGGGGTCCCGGCCTCACGTGTACTTATTCCTTATCCCCCACGTGGTACAGATCACGGTCCGTCAACCCCTCATTACGTTGGCGTAGGTTGGTTACGGGAGTGAAGTATGGGTTCTCGTGGCAGCGACGACGACGAAACTCAAGACCATCGGCTCGTACGCGGCGATCGGGGACAGCTTCACCGAGGGCGTGGGGGACCCGGGACCCGGGGATTCTTATCTCGGCTGGGCGGACCGGCTCGCCGTGCTCCTGGCCGATCAGCGCGAAGAGCACGACTTCCGGTATGCGAATCTGGCGGTGCGGGGGAAGCTCCTGGACCAGATCGTGGCCGACCAGCTCCCGAGGGCCAAGGCCCTCGCACCGGACCTGGTGACCTTCTGCGCGGGCGGCAACGACATCATCCGACCCGGGACCGACCCGGACGACGTGGCGGAACGGTTCGAGGCGGCCGTGGCCGACCTCACCGGGGCCGTCGGTCACGTCATGATCACCACGGGCTTCGACACCCGCGGCGTACCGGTGCTCAAGCACCTCCGCGGCAAGGTGGCGACGTACAGCGCGCACGTCCGCGCCATCGCCGACCGCTACGACTGCCCGGTGCTCGACCTCTGGTCGCTGAAGTCCGTACAGGACCGGCGGGCCTGGGACACGGACCGGCTGCACCTCTCGCCCGAGGGACACACCCGGGTCGCGCTGCGCGCCGCCCAGGTGCTCGGGCTGGACGTGCCGGCCGACCCCGACCAGCCGTGGCCCCCGCAGCGGCCGCGCGGCTCGGTGGACGTGACCCGGGACAACATCCAGTGGGCGCGCGAGCACCTCGCGCCGTGGATCGGCCGACGGCTGCGCGGGGAGTCCTCCGGGGACCACGTGGAGGCGAAGCGGCCGGACCTGCTGCCGCTCTAGTGCTGTGACCCGGTGGACCTTTCCGGTCACAGCACCAGGGGTGCGGGAGCCGGAAGCGGAATCCTTCGGGGTCGGTGTGCGTTGGGATGGTCGTAGAGCGACGACCATCCTGACCCCATCCTCCCTGGAGGCGCTTTGACCGGCTCCCGTCCCTTGCGTCCGCGGCTGCGTGCCCTGCGGCCCGAAGCCTTCGGTGCGGACCCGTCCGGTGCCCGGCTGGAGCGGATCCGCCGCTCGCCGAACTTCGCCGACGGCGTCTTCCAGAACCCGGTCGGGGCTCGGAACAGGCCCTCGGGTTCGATGGCGGAGTTCGCCAAGATCTACTTCCACCGGGAGCAGCGGGTACGGCGCAGCCCCGCCGCGCCGATCCCGGTGCACCCGACGACCCTGGCGGACCTGGCGAAGCCGCCCGTGAGCGGCCTGCGGCTCACCTGGATGGGGCACTCCAGCGTGCTCGCGGAGATCGACGGGCGCCGGGTGCTGTTCGACCCGGTGTGGGGCGAGCGGTGCTCCCCCTTCCCCTTCGCCGGTCCCAAGCGGCTGCACCCGGTCCCGGTCCCGCTGGCCTCGCTGGGCCGGGTCGACGTGGTGGTCATCTCGCACGACCACTACGACCACCTCGACCTGCCGACGATCAAGGCGCTGGCCGGTACGGACACGGTCTTCGCCGTTCCGCTGGGCGTCGGCGCGCACCTGGAGCGCTGGGGCGTACCGGCCGACCGGCTGCGCGAGCTGGACTGGAACGAGAGCACCAAGGTCGCCGGTCTCTCACTGACGGCCACCCCCGCCCGGCACTTCTGCGGCCGCGGCCTGCGCAACCAGCAGCACACCCTGTGGGCGTCCTGGGTCGTCGCGGGCGACGAGCACCGGATCTACCACAGCGGGGACACCGGCTACTTCCCCGGATTCGAGGAGATCGGCGCCGAGCACGGCCCCTTCGACGCCACCATGATCCAGATCGGCGCCTACTCGGAGTACTGGCCCGACATCCACATGACGCCCGAGGAGGGCATGCGCGCCCACCTCGACCTGCAGGGCGGCACCCCCCACGGCACGATGCTGCCGATCCACTGGGGCACCTTCAACCTGGCGCTGCACCCGTGGGACGAGCCGGGCGAGGGCACGCTGACCGCGGCCGAGGGGGCCGGAGCGGCCGTCGCGCTGCCGATCCCGGGCCGGCCCTTCGAACCGAACGCCGCCGACGCCCCGCGCCTGCCGTGGTGGCGACCCTTCGTCGCCGGGGCCCCGGCGGGCGGCCGGGTCGACGGACCCTCGGCCGTGCCCGCGCTGGGCGCCGGGTCGGTGGCGGGGACGGCTGCGCGGGTGGGATCCGCGGCGGCCGGCGGACAGGAGAAGTCGGAGTCCGTCGGGTCGTCGCGCAGCTGGACTGCGATCACGTGCCGAGCCGTACGTACCTGATCGAGATGGTGCGGCCGTTCTCC
>NZ_JBGBPT010000149.1:0-9823 GCF_041106355.1 Streptomyces sp. BF23-19
CCCCGACAGCGGTGCCGCACCCGCCCAGCCCCCGCACACCCGCACACCCAGCCCCTCACGCCCTCACGCCCTCACACCCGCGCCAAAAACCCCCGCACGGCGGCGAAGAACCCCTCCGGGTCCCCGACCCGCACCGAGTGCCCCGCCAGCAGCTCCACCAACCGCACCCCCGCCCTCCGCACCGTCATCTCCCGCGCGTGCTCCGCCGACAGCACCCCGCTCCGATCCCCCCGCACCAGCAGCGTCGGCTTCCGCACCTCCAGCCAGTCCCCCCAGTGGTCCCCGTTCAGCCCCCGCTGGGACTCCACCATGTCCTCCGTCTCGAACGCGGTCCCCCACCCGTCCGGGTACTCCTGCAGGGACCTCTCCAGGTACGGCGCCGACCTCCCCGCCCCCGCCAGGAACCCGGCCCGGGTCGCGGCCCGCCTCGGCCACTCCCGCACGAACGACAGGTCGCCGTCGACCACCGCCCCGATGTCCTCGACCACCACCGCCCGCACCAGGTCCGGCCGCCGCGCCGCGAGCTGGTACGCGTTGACCCCGCCCAGCGAGTGCCCCAGTACCACCGCCGGACCCAGCCCCAACTGCTCCAGCAGCGCGACCGCATCCGCCACGTACCCGTCCCGCGTGTACTCCGCCGCCCGGTCGGACCTCCCGTGCCCCCGCTGGTCCAGGGCGATCACCCGCCACGCCGGACCCACCTCCTGGGCCAGCCTCTCGAAGGCCGTCGCCCCCGCCTCGAAGTGCCCGTGCAGCGCCAGCAGCGGCGCCCCCGGCCCCCCGAAGTCCGTATAGGCGAGCCGCCGCCCGTCCTGGGTCACCATCGCCCCCGGCAACGGCCCCAGCTTGTCGATGACCCGCTGCCGCAGCAGCTGGTACTCCTCCCACCGCCTGCGCAACCGCCCCGGAGGCCGCTTCACGATCCGCCCCGGCGTGACCGTCTCCCCCCGCCGGAACTGTTCCCGCGTCAGATCGATACGGACGCCCCCGGGCAGCAGGTTCCACCAGTGGTAGCCCTCCTGCCGGCCGTCGTGGAACACCTCGCCCAGCATCAGGTCCCCACCCACGAGGTCCTGCACCACGAGGGCCGTGATGTCACAGTGCCCCCAACCCGGATTCTCCGGAGTCCAGGGGATCTTCGTGATGTCGGAGGGCTCGCAGGTCTCGGCCGACCATCCCGCCCGGATGGCCGCCTCGAGGTCCGCGAGAGTCCATGGAGTCGTCATGCTCCCCAGCCTGCCGCACCCCACTGACAACCCCGCCGACCACTCCACAGTCACGCTCCCGCGCACCGATGAAACGGCAGGAAGAGGATCGGACGCATGTCGGCGGGCCGGCCCAACGACACGCCACACCACTGCTCCGAACGGCGGCCCCTCACCCCACCCCCCGTACGTCGAGACGACAATCATTGCCCGGCGTCACCCCCCGTGATACACAGAGTGACCGCATGTTCTCGCGCCTACACCCCGCCCCTGCCCAGGTCAGAGCGCGGAAGCGGAGCGCGAGCCGCGAGATCGGGTAAAGAGAGCCGTCAAGTCGACGACGGCGGCGGTTTCATCAGCGAAGATAGTGCGTAACCCCTGCCGTCGGGCAAGGGGCTTCCGGAACTACCCATACAGGGGCGGTGAGTTACATGATCCTGGCAGCCGAAAAGGGCGACATCACCACCATCATCGGCGGAATCGCCCCGAACTGGGGGCCTTTCGGCAGTCTCGGCAACGAAGCGAAGGTCATGATCGAGGTGGTCATGGCCGTCGCGATCCTGCTCTGCCTGGGCATCGCCATCTGGGGGGCGGCCAAACAGCGCATCGGCGCGACCGCCCTGCGCGACACGTTCAGCGCCGAACAGGGCAAGGGCCTGATCGTGGCCGGGCTGACCGGAGTCTTCATCATCGGCTCCCTCGGGACGCTGTTCACGATCGTCTACGGGATGGCCGTCTAGCCGGGTCACGCGCCGGACCCCGTAGCTGATGACGCATCACGACACCACATCCACGCGGGAACCAGCGCTACCGTCGTACGACGCGGAGGGGGCGGACAGGCAATGAGCAACGACGACCAGTACGGCGGCGCCGGCGGCTACGGCGAGGTCGGCGGCACCGGCCAGACCCGCACCCGCCTCCCGGACTCCCCGACCGACCCGTACGGCCCCACCCGCCGCACCCCCCGCGCCTCCCGCAGCCTGATCACCGTGGTCGGCGTGGTGGTCCTCCTGATCGCCGCCATCGCCTTCGCCAACTCGGCCCCGGACACCAAGTCGGACCCCGCCTCGGACAAACCCCCGACGGACTCCTCCACGGCAGCCACGGGCACGAACCCGGTGACGGACAGAACAGCAGGCATCCCCAAGGGCTTCGCCCACGACGAACAGGGAGCCCAATCGGCCGCCGCCAACTTCGCGGTGGCGCTGGGTTCTGACGCCATGTTCAATCCCGCACGCAGACGCGCCATCGTCGACGCCGTCTCCGACGCCAGCACACGGGCGAAGCTCCAGGCCGGGTTCGACGCCGACTACTCGGCCGGACTGCTCTCGCAGATCGGGCTGACCAAGGACGGTCTCGCCCCGGCGGGCTCCGCCTTCGTCAACCGGACCGTCCCCGCCGGGACCAAGGTCAAGACCTTCGCCGGCGAGACCGCCGCCGTTGACGTGTGGTGCATCGGAATGTTCGGACTCACCGGTGAGAAGTCCACCCGGCCGGTGACCAGTGGCTGGTTCACCATCTCCGTCTCCATGAAGTGGAACGGCTCCGACTGGAAGGTCGTCGAGACCGCTCAGAAGGACGGCCCCACCCCGGTCACGGGTGACAACGCCGTGTCCGGATCCGCCGAGATCAGTAGCGCTGTCACCGAATTCGGAGGGTTCACCTATGCCCGGTAGCGCCAGGCTCTCGGCCCTCGGCGTCGGCGCCGCGGCAGCAGCCGTCCAGATCGCGGTCGTCCTCTCCGCCGGCCCCGCGGCAGCGGCCCCGGACCCGACCGCTCCGGCACCAACCACTCCGGCACCGACCACGACCAATGACCCCTGTGCGCTGATCGCGGGACCTGCCCGCGAATACTGCGAGCGCGGCAACGGCGGCAGCACCGGCGGAGCCCCCGGTCTCGCCCCCACCGACCCGGCCGACGCCCTCAACCCCCTCGCCTCCCTCGCCCGCGGCTGCGCCGACGCCGCCTCCTGGATCGTCACCAAGCTCAGCGAAGCGGTAAAGGGCTCGGCCGAGGTCGACTTCACCAACCCCGCCTTCCTCAAGCAGTACTCCGTCGTCTTCGCCGCCTCCACCATCCTCACCCTCGTCCTCTGGCTCTTCGCCGTCGCCAAGCGAGCCGTCCGCGGCGTCCCCCTCACCACCGCCATGTCCGAAGCCATCGGCTTCCTCTGGCTCACCGTCCTCGCCTCCGCCTTCACCCCCCTCATCCTCTACACCGTCGTCTCCGCCACCGACGGCGTCACCGAGGTCATCGCCTCCGCCACCGGCGGCCAGACCGACGTCTTCTTCGGCTCCTTCTCCGAAGCCCTCAAGAAGGGCGACGACATCGGCGGCGGCCCGATCATGCTGATCGTCGTCGCGCTCGTCACCGTCCTCGCCGCCGGCGTGCTCTACCTGGAGCTGTTCATCCGGGCCGCCCTCCTCTACGTCGGCGCCCTCCTCGGCGTCGTCGTCTACTCCGGGCTCGTCGACCGCAACCTCTGGGGCCACGTCCGCCGCTGGGCCGGCATCATGATCGCCGTCATCCTCGTGAAGCCGGTCATCGTCATCGTCCTCGGCCTCGCCGGCGCCCTGACCGGAGAAAAGGGCCCCAACGCCTTCTCCGCCGTCGTCACCGGCCTCGCCATCATCCTCCTGGCGATCTTCGCCTCCGCGATGATCTACCGCTTCGTCCCCGGCTTCGGCGACGAGATCGCCTCCGCCCGCTCCAACCGCAGCAAGGCCACCGACGGCGCCCAAGCGGCCGCCGTCATCAGCTCCCCGGCCTCCCTCGTCTCGCAGGGCATCAAGACCCACAGCAGCCGCGGCGCCCACCGCGGCGACGGCGGCAGCGGCGGCAACAACGCGCCCCGCCCCGCCAACCCCATCTCCGGAGGCGTGGCCGCCCACAGCAGCCGACCCACCTCCGGCGGCGGAGCCGGCGGCGGCGGATCTGTCCCCTCCGCCGCACCCCCGCCCCGCACGAGCTCGAGCACGAGGAACACAGGAGGTGACGGGCGTTGACGACCCAGTCCCACCAGCTGCACCCGGTCGCGCCCCGCCGCACGTATCTCATCGGCCGAGCCCGGCCGAACGCGATCGTCGGCAAGAACCGCGAGACCGGCGAAATCGCCCTGATCATCGCCGGGGCGTTCTTCGGCATGATGAGCGGACTGCTCGTCCCCGACCTCACCCTGCGCATCGTCAGCCTCGCCGGCTTCCCCATGATCGCGCTCGCCGCCGTGTACGTCCCGTACAAGGGCCGCACCTTCTACCGCTGGTTCGAGATCAGCCGCAGCTACAAGCGAACCCTGCGCCGCGGTACGACCTACCGCTCGGGCGCCATGGAAGCCGGCATCCGCGGCTCCGACGGCCGCGAGGTCGAGGTCGGCCCGCCCCCCGGCATCGGCCGCATCAACTGGCTCGCCGCCCCCTTCGGCCCCGACGAGATCGCCGTCCTCCTGCACGCGGACCGCCGCACCGTCACCGCAGCCATCGAGATCGAGGGCCCCGGCGTCGGCCTGCGCGACAGCGAGGACCAAGAAGCCCTCGTCGACCGCTTCGGCACCCTCCTCAAGCACGTGGCCAACGGCGACGGCTTCGTCACCCGCCTCCAGATGCTCGCCCGCACCCTCCCCGCCGACCCCGACGCGCACGCCAAGGACGTGGCCCAGCGCGGCGACACCCAGGCCCCCGGCTGGCTCCGCGACTCCTACGACCAGCTCCAGTCGATGGTGTCCACCTCCTCCGAGCAGCACCGCGCGTACCTCGTCGCCTGCATGCACTACACGCGCGACCTCGCCGCCGAGGCCAACGCCATCGCCCGCGCCGGCACCCCCCACAAGGGCCGCAAGCTCGACCGCGACGCCGGCCTCGCCATCGTCATGGCCCGCGAGCTCACCGACATCTGCGCCCGCCTCGCCGAGGCCGACATCCGCGTCCGCCAGCCGCTGGGCCAGGGCCGCCTCTCCTCCCTCGTGCACTCCATGTACGACCCGGACCACCCCATCGACCACATCCAGGCCATGACCAAGCGCAACGCCTGGCCCGCCGAGCTCGACGCCGTGGAGCCCACCTTCCTCCAGGCCAAGACCCGCGAATCCTCCACCCGCGCCCCTTGGTGCCACGCCACCGCCTGGGTCAAGGAGTGGCCGATGACGCCCGTGGGCGTCAACTTCCTCGCCCCGCTGCTCGTCCACACCCCCGACGTGATCCGTACGGTCGCCGTCACCATGGACCTGGAGCCCACCGAGGTCGCCATCGAGCGCATGCTCACCGAGAAGACCAACGACGAGGCCGACGCCTCCCGCGCCGCCAAGATGAACCGCACCGTCGACCCCCGCGACATCGCCGCCCACGGCCGGCTCGACCAAAGAGGTGAAGATCTCGCCAGCGGTGCGGCAGGAGTCAACCTCGTCGGGTACATCACGGTGTCCTCGCGTTCGCCGGAGGCCCTCGCCCGCGACAAGCGGACGATCCGCGCCTCCGCCGGCAAGTCCTACCTGAAGCTGGAATGGTGCGACCGCGAGCACCACCGCGCCTTCGTCAACACCTTGCCGTTCGCCACCGGCATCCGACGCTAGCTGGAAGGAAGTGCCGCCCATGCGAGATCCCATGTCCGCCCTGACGGACGCCTTCACCAGCTTCCTCTTCGGCAAAGTCGAAACCACGCGCCTGCCCGTCCGCACCTCCACCGGGCAGGCGCAAGCCGTCTACCTGCCCACCGCGGCCCCCGGCCTCGGCGACTCCGGCGTCATCATCGGCCGCGAGGTCTACAGCGGCAAGGGCTACATCTACGACCCCTTCCAGCTGTACGGACAGCAGCTCCCGGCCCCCCACTGGCTGGTCCTCGGCGAATCCGGAAACGGCAAGTCCGCCCTGGAGAAGACCTACGTCCTGCGCCAGCTCCGCTTCAAGGACCGCCAGGTCGTCGTCCTCGACGCCCAGGGCGAGGACGGCGTCGGCGAGTGGAACCTGATCGCCCAGCAGCTGGGAATAACCCCCATCCGCCTGGACCCCATCGCCGCCAACGACGACGGGATCCGCCTCAACCCCCTCGACCCGGCCATCACCGCGACCGGTCAGCTCGCGCTGCTCCGGACCATCATCGAGGTGGCCATGGGCCACGGCCTGGACGAACGCTCGGGCTTCGCCCTGAAGGTCGCGCACGCCTACGTCGTGGAGACCATCACCACGCGCCAGCCGGTCCTGACCGACATCGTGGAACAACTGCGCCACCCCGAGCCCGAATCCGCCCTCGCGATGAACGTCGACATAGACGATGTCCGGGCCTGGGGCCTCGACGTCGCGCTCGTCATCGACCGCCTCGTCGACGGTGACCTGCGCGGCATGTTCGACGGCCCCACCACCGTCGGCATCGACCTCGACGCCCCACTGATCGTCTTCGACCTCTCCCACATCGACCGCAACTCCATCGCGATGCCGATCCTCATGGCGATCGTCGGCGTCTGGCTGGAGCACACCTGGATCCGCCCCGACCGGAAGAAGCGCATCTTCCTGGTCGAGGAGGCCTGGCACATCATCAACAGCCCCTTCGTGGCCCAGCTGTTCCAGCGCCTGCTGAAGTTCGGCCGGCGCCTGGGCCTCTCCTTCGTCGCGGTCGTCCACCACCTCTCGGACGTGGTCGACGGCGCGGCGGCACGCGAGGCGGCGGCCATCCTCAAAATGGCCTCGACCCGAACGATCTACGCTCAGAAGGCGGACGAGGCCAGAGCCACGGGCCGGGTCCTGGGCCTCCCCCGCTGGGCCGTCGAAATCATCCCGACCCTCACCCCCGGCATCGCCGTCTGGGACGTCAACGGCAACGTCCAGGTGGTCAAACACCTGATCACCGAAGCCGAACGCCCCCTCGTCTTCACCGACCGCGCCATGACCGAGTCCTCCGCCCCCACCCGCCTCCCCGCCGACATGCTCGCCGCCGAACTGGAGGCGGAGGAAAGGGCCCTGTCCATCGAACGCCGCCGCGGCGGCCCCGGTTCCGCGACCACGGTGGCCTGACCATGCACGACGCACGACGTACGGAGCCCCCCGCGCGCGGCGGCGGCGTCCCGGACGGCCTGCTGGTCGGCCTCCTGGCCTTCCTCCTCGGCCTCGCCGTCCTCGTCTGGTCGGCCACCGGCCTCGCGGCCGTCCTCGCGAAGGGCTCCTGGCCCGACACGGTCACCTTCACCCGGACCCCGGGGGCCGTCCGCGCCCTGATAGCGCAACCCCACGACATCCCCGCCGCCTGGCCGGACACCGACCCGGCGGCCCTGTCGGGCTGGGGCCTCTTCTGGGGCCTGTTCGTCAGCCAGCTCCTGGTGATGTTCGTCCTCACCGTCTTCGCCATCGGCGTGATCGCCCGCACCAAATCCCGCCGCGCCCTGGCTGAACAGCCGGCGCAGTCTCCCGTCCCAGCCCTCTCCGAGCCGGCCGCGGCCACCCCGGCCCCGCCGGCGTTCGAGACGCGGGGTTCCGGGGGCAGCGCCCCCGGCGGCTCCGCCACGCCGGCGCCGGCAACTGCGCCGGCGCCCTCCGACGAGGCCTACCGCTACGGCTTCGGCTACGCCCCCCAGCCGGCAGCCGCAGCCACCCTCCCGCACGACCCGGCGGACACGAACGGCCTCACCTACGGCGGCCCGAGCGACCGCTTCCGCGCCGCCGCACACCGCATCCGGGAGATCGAGGGGGCGGCCCTCGTCGTGACCTCCTCCCCCACCCTCTGGGCCGAGACCAAGGACGCCCGCGCAAAACTCGGCCCGGTCCTCCTCTACGACCCCTCCCACCTGTGCGACACCCCGGCCCGCATGCACTGGAACCCGGCCGAGGGCTGCGCCGACCGCGACACCGCCGCCGCCCGCGCGATCGCCCTGCTGGCCCCCGTACGACCCCAGGCCCGCATGGACGCGGCCGTGGCCGACACCGCGGAAACCCTCCTCCGCAGCTGGCTGCAGGCCGCCGCCCTGGAGGACCGCCCGTTCAAGCTGCTCCACCGCTGGGCCCAGGGCAACAGCGCCCAGGACCCCGTACGCATCCTCCGTACGCACCCCCAGGCCGCCCCCGGCGCGGCCGGCGAGCTGGAGAGCGCCCTCACCGCCCACCCCGAACGCCGCGAGCTGGCCCAGAACCTGACGGCCCGTGCCCTGTCCTGCCTGACCTCGATCCACATCCGCGAGGCATGCAATCCGAACCGAACAGATGCCCTCACCTTGGCATCATTCGTGACCGAGGGGGGCACCCTCTACGTGGTGGGTGAAGCTCTGGAGGACCCTCGCACCCACCCGGGTGCGATGCCCTTGCTCACCGCACTCGCCTCTCACGTGGTCGAGCACGGCCGCCGCATGGCCGCACGGTCATCCCACGGTCGGCTCGACCCACCACTCTCCCTGGTGCTGGACGACGTGGCCGCCGTGGCCCCGATCCCCCAGCTCCCGGAACTCCTGACCGAGGGAACGCTCCCCCTGCTCGCCCTGTGCCGCAGCCGCGAACAGGCCCGCTCCCGCTGGCCGGAAGCCGTGCTCCCCTGACGGACCCCCCTCGCGGGCCTGCTCCCCTGCGACGTACGTCCCCCACGTGTCCGTGTCGGAGACGCACACGGAACCGCGATGGTCGTACCAGAGCCCACCGTGCGGCAGTTCGCGGATCATCGCCGGGGTCTCTGGCTCGAACCGCAACACGGAGAGCGTCTTCCACCCGTGGGGGATGTGGTCCCAGGACCGTCCGTACTGCTGGGTGACCGCGACGACGGTCGTGGTCACCCGCTCGACGTCCGTGGCCTCGTCCCGCCGGAAGCAGCACGTGTACTGCCGTCCCACCGGGACGTCCGCGTAGTTGTACCCGAGGAACACGACCGCCTCGTTCGCGGCCGGCTGCGGGAGCTCCTTGCCGAAGGCTGTCAGAGCCGTCTCATCGGCATGACACTCGATCAGCAGGAACCGCTCCTCGACAGGAGTGTCCTCTTCCCTCCTCACGCTCCCGGGCGCGTGTGGACGTACTCCCGCTCCTTGGCGCCCGTCTCCAGCGGTATCAGCAGACCGCTGGCCTCGAACCCGTACCGCCGGTAGAAGCTCTCCGCCCGCAGGTTGTCCTCGTGCACGAACAACCGCACCCGCGCGGTCGCCGGCTCCTCCAGCGACCAGGCCCATTCCAGCGCGGCGTCGAACAGCCTCTCCACGAGCCCGCTGCCTCGCTGCTCGGGGCGTACGAACACCCCGACCAGGTGGCCCTGCTGCTGCTCGATGGCCTCACCGAAGTAATCGGTGCCGCCCTGCGCCTCGATGAGCACGGTCACGGACCCGACCCAACGACCGTCACCGGCCTCGGCGATGAACTGCCGGGCACCTCGCCCCTCGGCAGCCCCCGCGGCACGCTGCTGCCAGAACTCGTCGCCCTGGGCGAGCGCCCCCTCCTCGGTCTCCAGGAAGGCCACGGCCGCAGCCGGATCCCGGAGCGCCACCAGCCGAAGCTCCTTCACCTTCTCCCACTCGTCGCCCCGTACGGCCCTGATCACATAGTCATCGCTCATGATCGGGATCCTAACGACCGACCATCGCCGGCTCATCTGCGTTTCTCGGCACACCGAACACCTGCCCGTGAACGCAGAAAAGCCCCGCACCGAACCCATAAGGGCTGGTGCG
>NZ_JBGBPT010000150.1:0-9806 GCF_041106355.1 Streptomyces sp. BF23-19
CTGCGCCGTGGTCCGCAGGCTCAACCCGCCGAAGCCCGGCAACAACGAGCCCGCGCGATATCGGGCGGACCGCTGGAGACTCCCCCGCCCGAAGAAGAGCGAGTAGCAGCTCCTGGGCCGGCCCTTCGCCGTGGCATTTTCCTGGTCAGAGGCCGCAGCAGTGGACACGCCCAGGAAGGGGGGCGCGGTGGACGATCCTGAAGTTCTTGGCGGGCGGTCGACCAAACGATCTCGAACTCATCGGCCGACAACTGCCGCGGGTCGTGTCCCTCCCACTCGGAGATGGGCGGTTCCGCGGTGAGACCGTAGACGCTCTCGTATGCAGCTGACCGGCCGTCTCTTCCGGCTTCTTGCCACTCGGCCAGCGAGGCCGCAGTCAGAGCCCTGCTTCCGGGCTCCTGCAACTCGACCTGCCGGATTACATACCCATAGCTGTCCAGCTCGAATCGCGACGCTTCCTCGTCCCAGAAGCAGCGAACCCACCAGCGCGTCACTGGTTCACCGCGTCGAAGAGCTCGTCGTGCCAGCGCCAGCCGGCGGTGCCGTCGTCGTGGATGTGCAGCATGAACTCGGCGACGGGGCCGCCGTCGGGAAACGTCAGGGTGAGCGCGCTGCGTATCCGGGTGTAGCAGGCATCGGCCCGGTCCCAGTCCTCCTCGTCGACAGCCCGCTCCTGCTCACTGAAGAGGGGACGGAACTCTTCGAAACCAGGAAGTGTCTCGACCTCGGCGTGAGTCCAGGGCATATCGGCGCCGGTCACGGTCAGCCGGGCGATCTCCTGGGCGCCGTGGTGGAGCCGCCAGGTACTGCCGGTGCTGAGGTTCGGGTTGGTCATGTCTCCCATGATGACGATCGACGCTGACAGCCGGGGAGCCGTAACCAGCGAAGCGCTGATCAGCCGTGTGGTCCAAGTTCGGTGAGCTCGGTCAAGGTCCAGTGAGATAGGACAACGGGTCAGAGTCGGTCATCTGGTGCCCTGTTGTCGCTGTCTGGGTGCTAACGGCGTTAGCACCCAGACAGCAACTAACGCGGAAACTAGGCAAAACGCACCTAACGTGTGGCATGAAACCATGTTGGCGGCAGTATGCTGCCGCCTATGTCATCTCCCATCTCGGGAGGTGAGCGGGAGAAGCTCGTCTCCAAGCTGCCCGCTCACCTCCAGCAAGCTCTCAAGGTCCGCGCGGCGCAGCTCCAGACCGACATGCAGGACGCCGTCGCGGGTGGCATCCAGGCCTGGCGGGACTGCACGGAGGAACTTCCTGCGGTCAATACCGCGGGCGCCGACTCATTCGGTACCTACCTCCCCGAAGGCCTCTACGAGGATTTCAAGGTCGACTGCCGCCAGCGTGGCGTCTCCTACATCCAGGGGCTGGCCCAGTCGGTGGTCCTGTGGCTGGCCGACCACCCCGCCGGGGTACAGGACACAACCCGCCGGATCATCGTCTGCAACCAGAAGGGCGGTGTCGGCAAGACCGCGGTATCCGCCGGTCTTGCCCAGGCACTCGCGGAAGACCCGACTGCCGTCGGCGCCGCGGCCGGTGCGGGCATCGGTGGCCTGCGGGTGCTGCTCGTCGACTACGACCCGCAGGGGCACCTCACCCACCAGCTCGGCCTCACCGCGATTCCCGCCGGCGAGGAAAGCCTCATCACGCACATGCTGCACCGGGAGCAGGCCAAGCAGTCGCTCCTCGACCTGACCATCGCCATAGACGGTGACCGGTTCGGCGGTCGGCTCCGGATCCTGCCCGCCGCGTTCGACGCTTTCCTCCTGGACTCGGGACTCACCGTCTTCCGAGGCCCCCGCCACGCCGCTCTCGAGCGGGCCCTCGCCTCCCTCGAGGACGAGTTCGACGTCATCGTCGTGGACTCGCCCCCCAGCCTCGGCCTCGCCATGGACGCAGCGCTCAACTACGGACGCCAACGCGACGACGAGAAGCCGGGCGCCTCCGGCCTCGTCATCCCCGTCGAAGCCGAGGACACCTCCGCCCAGGCGTACGGGATGCTCATCCAGCAGATCGACTCCCTCTCCCGGGACTTCGACATCGCCATCGAGCAGCTGGGTCTGGTCGTCAACAAGTTCGACAGTCGGCGCGGTTACATCGCGACGTCGTCGCTCGACAAGTGGAAGTCCCTGGGCACTCCCCCGGTCCTCGCTGTGGTGCCCGATGTGAAGGAGCAGCGCGAGGCGGTCCGGAAGCAGCGCCCGCTGTTGGACTACGCGCCCGATTGCGAGCAGTCCCACCAGATGAGGCAGATCGCCCGGGGAGTGAGGATGCCATGAGCAAGGCGGACATGCTGGGGGACTCCCCCACCTTCAACGCGGTCGCCCAGCCCATGAGTAGCCGCGCGGCTTCCTTCGCAAGGTTCTCTGGTCAGGACGGCCCCGCTGCGGAACAGACCTCCACCGGCCCGACCGGGACGCTGCGCGTTGCCGTTGGCACCCTGGCCCACAACCCCTACAACCCGCGCGAGGAACTCAAGTCCGTTGATGACCTCGCTGACAGCCTGACGGCACGAGGCGTCATCCAGCCTCTTACGGTCGTCACCCGTCAGGCTTTCCTCACTGCCCACCCCGGCCAGGAGGAAGGGTTGGGAGAAGCCGCCTACATCGTCGTCGACGGGAATCGTCGCCTGGCGGCGTCGAACCTCGCTGGCCTGGATGACGTTCCCGTCCACGTCGACGACTCCCTCGCACAGGACGCCGACACCCTCCTGGAGACGGCCCTCACCGCGGCCGTTCAACACGAGAACCTCGACCCCTTGGACGAGGCGAAGGCTCTCCAGCGGCTCGTCCACGTCCACGGGTCCCAGCGTGCTGTCGCCAGGGCTCTGGGCAAGTCCAGTCCGTGGGTCACACAGCGCCTCGCGCTCCTCAAGCTCACTCCGGAGCTCCAAGAGGCGGTGGAGGACCGCAGCCTCCCGGTGGAGATCGCCCGTAACGTCGGCCAGCTCCCCGCACAGCAGCAGCAGAGCGCCGCGGAGGAAGCCCTGGCCAAGCGTGCGGCTGCCAAGCAGCGGAAGCAGGCAGGCGCCACGAGTGCTAACGCCGTTAGCACTCCCCCCGCTGCCGAAACGCGCGAGCAGTTCGTACCAAGTGCTAACGCCGTTAGCACCCCTGCTCCCGCTCTCGCTCCTGCTCCCGTAGGAGACACCGGCGACAGTTCGCGTTCCGAAGCGGAGCCCGAAGACCAGGCGCCCGCCGCTCCGCCAATGGACGAGCCCCACCTCGTCGACATCCTCAAGCTCCCCCGCGTTCCGTGGCACGACGGCAACGGAGTTGCCGATCTGATCTTCGAGAAGATGGATGAGGTCCAGCGCGAGGTTCTCCTTGAGCGGCTCCTCACCGCTCACGGCGACGGGTAGCACTCCTTCGAGCTCGCAGTGCGGAGCCCGCTGGGCCGTCTGGCCCGGCGGGCTCCGGTGCGTTGAGGGGGTGGGTGCTAACGGCGTTAGCACCCACCCGCAGCAGCGGCAGTACTGTCCGTGTCGGTCATGGTGGGCTGCCTCATCGGGCGATGACCAGCCGCATCGACGTTTGACGACCGTCTCTTTCGCCACATCGAAGATTGGCCACCACCTGGTGAATCGGCTTCCACGACTGTGCGCCTAGTGATCTGGTTTGGAGATCCTGTCGCAGTAGCGGCAGATGCGGTCGAGGATCTGGTCGGCGGTCTTGGTCCACTTAAAGGGCCGGGCCTCATCGTTCCAGACCTTGATCCAATTCTCGAGGGCGGCCTTGAGGTCGTCGAGGGAGCAGAACACTCCGCCTTCGAGGCAGCGTCGTTCCAGCTCGGCGAACCACCGCTCGACCTGATTGATCCACGACGAGTACGTGGGGGTGAAGTGGAGCTGGAACCAGGGATGTGCCAGGAGCCACTTGTGCACCACCGGTGCCTTGTGGGCGGAGAGGTTGTCACAGATGACGTGGACCGCCAGGCCAGGATCGGTCTGGCGGTCGATCTCGTCGAGAAAGTCACGGAAGTCCACGGCCCGGTGCTGCGCGGACAGTTTTGTGATCACCTTGCCCGTCGCGGTGTTCAACGCGGCGAACAGGTCGACGGTGCCGTGGCGGACGTAGTCGAAACTCCGCCGCTCGGGCACCCCGGGCAGCATCGGCAGCACCGGCGCGGTCCGCTCCAGGGCCTGGATCTGCGGTTTCTCATCCACCGCGAACACGACGGCGTTCGCCGGCGGGGCCAGGTAGAGGCCCACCACGTCACGGACCTTGTCGATCAGGAACGGGTCCGGTGAGATCTTGAACGTCTCGGTCCGCCATGGCTGCAGACCGAACGCATGCCAGATCCTCAGCACACTCGCAGGCGAGATCCCCACGACCTTGGCCAGCTCCCGCTTCGACCAGTGCGTCCCACCCGCAGGTGTCTCCTCAAGGGTGCGGACCACCACCTCTTCCACCTGGGCGTCGGTGATGCTCCTCGGCACCCCGGGCCGCAGTTCGTCCGCCAGGCCCTCCAGCCGGTCCCGCAGGAACCGGGTCCGCCATCTGGCCACCGTCTTGCGCTCCGTGTCCAGCCGCGCAGCGACCATCGTGTTGTTCCACCCACGCGCGCACGCCAACACGATCCGCGCGCGCTGGGCCAGGCCCTGCGCCGTTGAACGCCGCTTGGCCCAGCTCTCCAGCGTCAGTCGTTCAGCCTCCGACAGCACCACTGGCGGGAGCCTGTTATCGCCCATCCCACCAGGACACCGGACCGATCCGAGCCCCGTCAGGCAGAACCCAAGATCTGAAACAGAACACACCTCATGGGGCGAGCCCAGACCTCAAAACCAGATCACTAGCCACGTTGTCCCAGTACCAGACCGGCACCCATGACCTGCTGCCTGACGCGGCCCCTGAAGGTCTGCCGGAACTGGTGCCGGATGGCCTGGTTACGGTGGTCGGGTGAACGGATCGAATGCATCAGCCGGTGTACCAGCAACCCATTCCGTCGCTTTGCTGCCTCTCCTGGGTAGTGACGAGGAAGTCGTTGCCTTCCTTGCTGGCGTTGCAGACCTCGATGCGTCGAATCCGGCCGACTGCCTGTTGGGGGACGGGGCCCGACTCGCCTCCGGGTTCCGGCTGGAGCAGTTTGCGCGGGCAGCCTCAGGGGACGCCTTCTGCTTCGTCGGTGAGGGCGGCGAGGAACGCCCAGTGGTATACATCAGCCTCGACGGCGAGGCAGGACCGCTCGCTGCCGGACTGCCGGAGTTGGTTCGGCTGTGTCTGGTGGCACCGTGGTGGCGGGATGCCCCCGGACGAACAGCGCGAGAACTGCAGGCGGTCGGCGACCAATACCGTGAGGACATTCCTGACCTCGACCAGCGGCGCGACCGCGCGGCCCGGGCACTCGGTCTCGAGCCGGCGGAACTGCCATCCGAGACTGCCGTCTTGGCCCGGCTGATCGAACTCTCCCGAGGACCGGTCGCTGCGGCCTGCCTCGTCGTCGGATACGAGGCGGAGCCGCTCGACTCCCTGTTCGGTGTCACCCCCCTATCTCTGACTGACCACCTATCCAGGCCCCGACCGAATCGTGCAGTCTTCAGCGCCCAGGGCCGCAGCGGAGCAGGCCGACCGGGAGCCGCCAAGGATCATTGGACCGCTCCCCTGGCCAGGGGGCCCTTCGGCGGGGCTGTCGTAATCCGCTGTGTGGTGTCGTTGCCCGGTGTGAGCGGTAGGGTTCTTGGCCACATGGACGGAGGACCGAAGCGGGCAAAGCCAGCCGGGCTACAAGGGGATCGCAGCCGGGACGACAGCAGCGAGTGGAAAGCGGCCAAGGCTGCTGTGACTCCTTCCAGGAGGCGCTCCGACACACGTTGTGGAATCTCCGGTGACCCGTACGTGTGGATAGTCCACCGCTCAGTCATCGCCAAGGCCTTCGCCCGATGGGGACACATCCTGCTCCCCTGCTCCTGATCGCCATCGGCCTGCTCATAGTCATCGAAGGCGGTGCCTTCGGCTGGTGACCCGACTGGCACCACCGCAACCTGGCGACATCCAGGTGCCGCTCAAACCGGTAAACGGGCGCCGTCCATCCTCGGGCCCTGGCACACATCCGTGAGGGCACTCACCGGAGCTTGCCTCTGTGACATCACGCCGTCTGCAACTGCTGGACTACCCGGTCGACTGGCTCGTACGGCTGGCTTCTGCTCGCAGCTTGCGAGCTCGTTCGGCCGGCTGGTAATTCGGCCCGACCCCTTCGATCAGCAGTAGGTCGCCTTCAATGTGGTCGGTACGCAGGTGCAGGATGGTCCGGTAGGCGGGGGAGTCGTACCAGGCACGGGCCTCGGTCAGGCTGGGGAACTCGATCAGCACCATGCTGCCGGGCCAACTGCCCTCTACAACTTCGGCTGGCGGACCGTGAATGAGGAAGCGACCTGCGAACGGGTCCAGGGTCGCCTGGATGCTCTCCAGGTACTCAACGACGTCGGAGTGATTCCGGCGGCTGCGGAGATGAGCGAAGCCGTAAGCGGGCACCAGGAGGCTCCTTAGTTCCGGTGGGGAGTGAGGGTGACGACCACGAACGTAGCTGAGGGCTCTTGAACGGCGCGATAACCCCGGAGGTAATTGCCACGAGGTCGAGGAACCACTTGAGGCCGCCTGCAGGCCACCGCTTTACCTCTCACGGAATATCCGCCAGAAGCCATCCTCGTGACCAAAGCCAGCCGTAGCTACCGCAGCAGGAGACCGAGGCGGTCAGCCATTCAAAAGCGAGGGAGGCGCGAGCGACCCCACTCACTGAAGACACCGGACACTGCACGGGCGCTACAGGAAGGCACAACCACGGATCACTGCCAGCTGTACCTCAGCTCTTGAGTCACTCCCACCCGTGGTCCACCCAACGCCCCGCGTCGCCCAAGCTCATTCCGGAGCCACACGGTAGAAGTCCAAGCCCCCCAGCTAGATACCGGGTGCCCGGGCGCTCGTCGACTGTCTGGAGCGGGCCGCGCGGACGGGGGCGCCCGCGGCGGAGGGGGTCTCCCGGCTCGCGTCCGGGCTGCGGGAGGACCGGGCCCGCACGGCGGGCGCGCGGGCCCAGCAGGCGGCGGTCCTCGTCACCGCGCCGGTCGGGCTGTGTTTTCTCCCCGCATTTCTCGCGATCGGGGTCGCGCCGGTGCTGATCGGTATGGCCTCGGGACTTCTCTCCAACACCTGAAGTCGCATTGACCACAGGTATCAACAGCAGAAATCCACAGGAGGTTGCCATGAGGATCAGCTGGTTTCGTGCACGGACGGCACTGAGGGCGCGCGGGGGCGACAAGGAGATGCCCACGTCGGTTATCCCGGCACTGGCCGTGTCCCACATCACCGTGTTGCTCTACAGCCGGGCGTTGACTTAGGCGGGCGGTCGACCCAGAAACGCCATTATGCCGCTTTCGATTGCTCCAACGTGTCGGAGGTTACGCTCCGCGCGACTCATCACGCGGTGTCCAGTACCTTCGAGAGGTGGACCCCCCATGTGGCCCATCTTTCCAGCTGTCTCCGGCCGATGAGCTTGATGTCCTGGGATCGAGCGAACGTCTCTGCTGGTGCGGAGAAGTACCCGTTGGTGACTACGGCCACGACATCGGCGTTGTGGATCTGCCGCGCCGTACCGTTCAGCCTCTGAAGGACGGGGGACCCCACGGAGGCGTTCGTCTGGGTGTGCTTGCACTGGATGACGACGGTGCGTCCTTCTGGGGCCACGGCTATGACATCGGCGCCCAGATCGCCAGAACCCCCGCGACCCTGCTTGATCACGTATCCATCGCGGAGTGCGAGTGAGGCCACAGTTCGCTCGAACTGAGAGTGGTGCATGGTCTGGATCTGCTTCATCGTGAGGGAATCCGGACCCTGCCGGTATCTGATCAGCTCCGCTTCCTGCAGAGCGAGGGCGTGGGAGCGATCACGGTCACGTTCCAGTGCCCTGTCTACGCGGATCGACGCGTCGATGTAAGTGTCCCAGGGAGCGAATATCTCTTCGACGAGTGGTCGGTCGTCTGGGCGCGAAGTGCTGAATCGCTCGCGGATCCTCTCGATGTCGCCGTACTCCGCTCTCATCGCGTGCAGAACCCTTTCGGACTCCTGGCATGCTGCTACGGCCGGCTTGATCTCCTTGCGGAGGGCTTTGATCGTGTCGTAGGCGATATCCTCGACGTCCTCATCCACCGGCGTGGGGGACAGGGTATCGGCTTCCCACCGCTTCTCCGCCTGTTCCAGCTCAGTTTGTACTCGGCTTCGGTGATCTTCGAGGTCCTCGTGCAGTTTCAGGGCTATTCGTCCCTCCTGCATCCACAGAAAGGATGCGAGGAGATCGTCGTCAGCGGCCTGGCCGATGCACGAGCCCATGACCTTGCGGAGTAGGGGCTGGGTGTAGCGGGTGGGGACAACTGAAGCGTTTCGGTCGATGATCACCGGCGGAGGGTACCCGAGGCCACTGACAGTGCCTGGGCTGCACTTTGCTGGTCGGGCAGCGTTTCGTGCGTTCTCCTTGTCGTCCCGTTTGAGGATCTCGGACAGGGGGGTGCCCCAGGTTGCCCAACGCTCCAGGATCGGGCGGGCCATGAGATCGATGCTCTGGGAGGACGCAAATTTGAACGCCGGGATGGAGCAAGACCCGTTGGTGACGGCAAGTACGCGGGCGCCACGGTGCACGGGACGTGCCGTGCCGTTGAGCCGCTGGATGGCGGGTGAGCCGACCGTGGTCTTGGCCGTCCCGTGCTTGCACTGGATGACCACTCTGGTCTTGCCGTCAGGCGATGACGTCGGCGCCCAGGTCGCCAGCCCCGCCTCCCGCGCGTTCTATCGTGAAGCCATCTCGGCGCGCGAGCCGGGCCGCGAGCAATTCAAACGTGCTGAGATGCCGCGTATGCGCGATACATGCCCGAAGTCGTCGCGCATCTCCCGCCACGTGTCGGCGACCTTCTCCCGGTTTCGGTCGGCCTGGTCGGCTTCCCTCTGGACCGCTTCGCAGAGCGTCTGTGCATCGTTCCGTAGATGCTGAGAGCGAGACGCCCCTCGGTCGCCCAGCGGAAAGCCGCCTTCATGTCGTCCTCGTCGGCCTCGTCTAGTGCTCTGACCGGGAAGGTTCGCCGGGTTGAGGACGCTGGGCCACTCGCTGTTGTCAGAGGGAGGCCTGATGATGTTCCCAGCCAGTCGCATATCAGGGACGAGGGAAGACATGCCATCGGCATTGGAACGCCTCCAGGCGCTCCTCGGCGAGCCGGAGGAGGCTGCGCCGCGCCGGGCGGTGAGGTACTTCTGGATGGGCTGCCCTGGGCGGAGACGGCGACTCCCTGGGGTCACCCCACTCCCGACATGCACATCAGTCTTAGCGATCCTGGCCGCCGTGCCTACAGGTCGAGTCGCCAGTCTTGAGCTGCCAGGACATGGGATGGTGCTCGATCCGCCAACTCAACCGCTCACTCGCCAACTGAAGCGCTCAGCCACACCTTCGTTCCCGTCTCCCATCCCAGTAATCCGAGGGTGAATCGGCGGCCGAAAGGCCACCAGAGCCCGCCTGCGGGCCTGTCAGGTGATCCCGGGTCGATCCAATACCGGGCGTGCCGAGTTCGTTGACCGGATGGCCCGTTCTTGGTGTCGCTTTTCAGTAGTGATGTGCGAGTTGCCGGGTTAAGCCCTGCGTTGGAGTCCCGTCTCGTGATGTGCCCGGGATCCTGTCGGTGCGGGCCGCACCCCGGTAGCTCGAAGGCGAGTGCGCCTGGGCTTTGTCCCTCTGTGGTGTCGGGAGGGTAGGGGGTGTCGCTACCTTTGGGGCATGACTTCCAACTCGGCGCCTCGTTCTGGTGGGAGGACTGAGGTGCAGTGGACC
>NZ_JBGBPT010000151.1:0-9803 GCF_041106355.1 Streptomyces sp. BF23-19
CTCGACAAAACCGCCGCCGGAGGAATCGAACCGACCGCGGAGGACCCGGCACCGGTCGACGGCACACCCGTACTACGTACCGAACTGCTCCACGTCCGGCCGACCTGCCGGCATTGACTCACTCCCCACCGCCCACTGCCCACGCCGAAGCCGCGGCCACTGCGACGGCGTGTTTCCAGGGGCCGGCGTGGGGGGGCGGGCCGCGCGGCCAACGGCGTGGTCAGGGCGTTCAGGGTCGCGTCCACGAGGCGGCCCACCAGAGCTGTGCCCGTGGCCTGCTTCCAGGAGGAGTAGACCGTCAGACGGTTCAGGTGCTGGGCGACGGTGTGTGTGCTGTCGCTCGCGCGGATGTTCTGCATACGGGCGGCCAGCAGGGGCCACCGGCGTGAGCCGACCAGGAGACCCGCTTCCCGCTCCGGCAGGATGTCCATGACCAGCGACACCATCCGGGAGTTCGTGGCCGGGTGCACCTTCAGCTGTTCCAGGGCGAGGGCCCGGTCGCCGAAGTCGAGGTCGCGGGGGACGTCCAGACCTGCCGTCAGGGCCCCGGGAACGCTTCGCGACCGTACCCGCGGGCACAGCCCACGGATCGACGGCGTCCCGCACCCGCGGCGCAGCAGCGCGAGCAGCAAGCACGGGCGCAGCGGGGGCGGGGGCCGGAGCGGGGACTCGACGGGCAGGCGCGGCCCACGGGTCACCGGCCACACCCATGCGCGCGGCCAGCACGTCCCTCCCCGGTGCCGCGGCACCAGCCGCCGGAGCGGGAGCGGGAGCAGCGACGGCAATCGCCGCCGAGGCGGTCGAGGCCGGGGCGGGTGCGGGTGTCTTGGCGGCAGCCGCGCGACGGCCTGGTCCACGCCGACCCCAGCCTCGTGGGCGTCGGTGAGGGTCCGGGCGACGTCAATGCCCTGGGCGTCGAGGCGGCCCATCGCGGCCGCTATGTCCGGCCATGCCGGAGACGCCAGGATCGCGTCGCGGACCAGGCCCTGGGGCATCGTCGTCTTCAGGAGGCCGGCCGCCACGTCCCGCCGGACCGGGTGTGGTCGGCATGGTTGTGCGGGGACCACCACGTGACCGAGCGGAGGGAGATCCTGCGGCAGTTCGCCAACGGCGTCGACGCGCGCACCGGGCGTTCCTGGCGTCCGTACGGGTCCTCAGCGAGGGCGTGGACATCACCGGCGAGCGCGGCGTGGAAGAGATCTACTTCGCCGACACCGCGGCTCCCAGGTCGAGATCGTCCAGAACATCGGGCGCGCCCTCCGCCTCAACAAGGACGGCTCCACCAAGGTCGCGCGCATCATCGTGCCCGTGTTCCTGGAGGCCGGGGAGGACCCGACCGACATGGTCGCCAGCGCCTCGTTCCGCCCTCTTGTAGCGGTCCTCCAGGGCCTACGCAGTCATGATGACCGTCTGGTCGAGCAGCTAGGAGCGGTTGACCGCGCTGGGCGTACAGCCCGACCAGACGCCTCCTCACGCCCCCGAAGCCGATCCCGCGGCGAAGGGCCCGAGCAAGGCACAGCAGGCGTTCCAGCGGGGACTTGCGGCCCTCGCGCAGTGGGTCGCGCGGGGAAGGCGCCCACCGGCCGGTCCCGAGGGCCCACGGCGAGGCGGGGCCGGTGATCGTGAAGCTGGGCGTATGGGTCTCCAACACCAAGACCCGACGCGACAAGCTCACCCAGGAGCAGCTGGACGAGCTGCAGAAGCTGGGCATGGACTGGGCCTAGCCTCCGGTTCGGCGCTGAGCTGGAGTAGCGAGACCCCAGGGCCGCAATGGCCTCGGGGTCTCGTGCGCCAGGCTGCTGCAACACCGTGGTGCAACAGCGGTCCCGGACGGACCCCCAGCCCTGTCACCGCAGGTCAAGGGTGCAACACGGCTCGGGTGTTGCAGCAGATGCCCAAAGGTGGCTACCGGCGGCGCGGGATAGCCGCCCGGGCCTCCGCCAGGACCATCCCGGTCCTCGCCTCGGCCGACGGCCGCGGGCACAGCAGGCCCGGTCGGGTGAGAGTGGAACGGTACTGCGGTACTCAGCACCCTTCCACTCTGCACACCCGCCGGGAGAACCCCTTCAATGTCCCCTACGCCAGGCCGGCGCGCCCCGGCCTTGATCGCGCCCCGCGTCCCTTATACGAAGTTCTTGTCGATCAAGAGCTTCATGATGTCGGGGCGGTAGTTGGGGAAGTCCATGGGCACGATGCCGAAGCGGGCTCGCTGGGTCTTCCTGGGCTCCAGGTACGCGTAGACACTCGGGAAGATCTTCTGGGCCCCGATGGAAGGTTCGGGGACGGGCCCCTTGGCGGTGCTGGTGAAGTTGATGAACATCTTGGAAGTGGTGCGGTCGGACCACGCCGCGTCGAAGCAGCGGACGATCGCCTTCCTCTTCTCGTCGTCCGAGACGTTGTAGTCGTCCTGGATGATGCAGTGGGTGTCCCACTTGAGGACGGTCCAGGTGTGGTCGAAGTCGGTGAGGAGCACGATCTTGCCGCGGGCCTGGCCCAGGGTGGGCCAACTGTCGCCGGTAAAGAAACGCGGACGGAAATGCATCGACGGATCGTCCAAGTGCCAGTTGAAGCGGCGCCTGAACTCCTCCGCGTCGAGCGCCTGGCCCCCCGAGTTCTCGTTCTTGACCCGCATGATGATCACTTCCTTCGGGTTGTTCCGCAGGAAGTAGTCGCAGTCGTTGAGGACGTCCGCGAACCGCTTGTTCATGAAAAAGGCGGCGTGATAGAGACCCATCTCGTTCGCGGAGCCCTGCAACCCGTTCAAACGGATGTCGAGAAAGCGGATGCCGTTGCCGAGCTGTGTCCCCAGGTCCCAGTCCTGGCATTTGGCGGCGGGCCAGCCACTGTTGGCGCAGGTTTGGTGGGTTCCGGGGATCGTCAGCCCCGTGACGGGCAGGCTGTTGGAGAGTTGTCCCATCCAGGACCGTGCGGACCAGCTTGCGGCAGTTGCCGTACTCGGGAGGCCGAGCGTGGTGGCAGCGGCCAGGCCACCGGCTCCGGCTGCCCACTTCAGGACGTCACGACGGGTAGGACTCATGCCTGTTCTCCAATTCAGTACAAAAACGCGAGGAAGAGCGCACTCTGGCCTCCGATGCAGGCGCACGAGTTCCGCAACTCACGACTCCCAGAGCTGACCGATCAACGAAGAATGGAATTCTCACTTCCACCGAACCGGGACAGGGCCCACGACCACCCAACCGACGGCGGATAGGACCCGCCGCCCCCGTCTCCGGTACTCAGGGGAGGCCTAGTACTCCCGGGCCGGGCAGGTGGCGTCGCCCCAGGCGGTGGTCACGATGCAGTCCTTGCCGGGGTCGAGCCACCCGGGAAGCTCCGCGTCGGCACGGACCCGGTGCCCGGCCGGCCCGTCCCCAGCGGCGGAGGCGGCGGCGCCGCCCCACCCGATGCCCGCGGCCAGTACGAGGGCCACCAGTGCCCGGGTCGTGTTTCCCCGCATGTGCGTCAACTCCTGCTGTAGCCCGGCGGCGGTCAGTCCGCCGGTGTCGTGCTCCGTCCGCCAGCCGCATATCCCGGCTGTGATCACCACTGTGCCGACCCGGCGCCGCCCGCGGCAGCCCTAAGGGGCATCATCTGTGTGCCATGCACTTTTAGGAGGGGTTCCATGGCCGAATCACCGGTCGGCGGCGGGGCGGCGGGCATACCCGAACTGGACAGCGCCGCGGTCCTGCTCTATCGCTGGACCGTCGTCCACGAAAGCCTCACCCCCGCGGACCTGCCCCGGGCAGCGGCCGAGACCGGAATCGGCGAGCACGAGAGCCGGCAGGCGCTGGACTCCCTCCTCGACGCCTGCCTCCTCCAGGAACTCCCCGCCGCGCCCGGGGATCCCGGTGTGCGCTGGCAGCCGGTGAGCCCGCAGGCCGCCGCGAGCCAACTGCTGTCCGACCGTGACTCCGCCCTCCGCGCCCAGGAGGAGTCCCTGCGCACCCAGCGCCGGCAGATCCAGGAGCAGCACGACGGGCTCGCGGCCCTCATGCCCGTCTACCTCCAGGCCCGCCAGCACGCCTTCCCCCAGGGCACCATCGACCACCTGCCCGACAAGTTCGCCGTCCGCACGCTGCTCACCGACGTCATCGACTCCTGCCGCAGCGAGGTCCTGGTCTCCAAGCACGGCGGCTCCTTCCCCGTGGCCGCCCTGCGCGAGGCACTCCCGCGCGACCTGGCCCTACTCGCCCGCGGCATCCGCATGCGCAGCCTCTACCAGCACGCCACCCGCTTCGACCAGCCCACCCGCACCCACGCCGAACACCTCGTCGCCGCCGGTGCCCAGATCCGCACCCTGCCCGAAGTCCTCCCCCAGATGATCATCGTGGACCGGGCCCTGGCCCTGCTCCCCGCCCGGTCCGGCGGCGCCCTGATCATCCGCGAACCCGACCTCCTCGCGTACCTCCTGGACGTCTTCGAACGGGACTGGGCCCAGGCCACGCCCTACGCCACGGGCCCCCAGGCCGCGCACGGCGTCTCCCGGACCATGAAGCAGACCATCCTCGTCATGCTCGCCAAGGGCCTGAAGGACGACACCATCGCCCGCCGCCTCGGCATCTCGCTGCGCACCTGCCGGCGACACGTCTCCGAACTCCTCGAGACCCTCGGCGCACACAGCCGTTTCGAAGCGGGCGTCATCGCCGAACGCCAGGGCCTCTTCACCCACCACCCGGCACCCCCGCCCGCACCCGTACCCCCGCCCGCAATCGAGGCCCCGGTGGCAGCCCCGCCGAACACCCCGGTGGCCGCTGCCCACCCGGCCCCGGACACCGCCCGGTCCGGCCCGGCAGCCGAGTGCCTGGCCTGCAGCCAAGCCCTGCCGGCAGGGCAGGCCACCGGACGACCGGCCCGCTACTGCTCCCCCAAGTGCCGCTCCCGCGCGTACCGTGCGCGAAGGCCCCCCGGAGACGCAACGAAACGGGCCGGCGCCTGACGGCCGTCACGAAACCCCCCGCCCACGTCACGAAACTCCTGCCGGCGCGAGCGCGTCCTGCGTTCAGAGCGCACCGAGAAAGCCGTACGCCGTTCATCGGGGCGGTGTGCTTCCCTCGTAGCGTGGAGTCGTGACCCGACAAGGAGTTGAGGTGGGGAAGCGCCGTATGGCTCCGCCCGGGCACGGTCGCCGACACCATTCCAACACCAAGAGCCGACGCTACAAGCTCACCGCCGACCAGCACGCCGCGCCAAGCTCGGCGTCGACTGGGCGTGACACGCCACCTCGCCCGTCGTTGAGCTGGGAGGTCAGCGAAGTGGAGGCCCCGGGACGTCGTGACCCCCGGGGCCTTCGCCTTGCCTTTCAGCACCTGACGGCGCTGCAACACAGGCTGCAACACAGATCCTTGATGGCTTTGGGCTCGCGTTTGCGCAGGTCAGGGCTGCAACGCGCAGGCTTGTTGCAGTGCCGGTGTTGCACGACCGAGCGGGTACGTTGCAGTCGCCGGTCGATTGGGCTGCCCGTGAGAACGCCCTCCGACGGCACCAGCTGTTGGATAGCGTCCCGCCATGTACATGCGGATCGACCCTCTTGAGGCATGGGAGAGGCTGCGGGCCAGTCGCTCCAGCCGGCCAGGTAGAGCGAGCGGTGGGGCGCGGGCCAAGACGTACGCCACGGCGCTGGAGCAGGCGCAGCAGATGTTCAGGGCGGCTGAGGGCGTGGGTCCGCAAACCCGCCCCCTGCTGGTGTTCTACGGCCTAAGACGGCATCCAATTGGGTCAGTCTTCGGTAGCAGATGAGGGAGCAGGCGATGCTGGTGAAGGCAAGGAAATGCTCGGCTTTGCGCTCGTAGCGGCGGTGGAGGCGGCGGCAGCCGGCGAGCCGGGCCATGGTGCGTTCGATGGTCCAGCGGTGGCGCCTCCGCGGCCTGCGCCAGCATCGGCTCCACCGGCGGCCGTCATCGTTCCGGGGGCGCAGCAGGCCCGTCAGAGGCGCCCTGCGGGGCTTGTGCTGCACGGTGGCGGCATGGCGTCGCTGATCCCTGCCCCTGCTCCTTACCCCGCTGCTCGCGGCCTCGGGATGCGTCACCGTCCACCCCGTCACCACCCGGCCCGCCGGGGCCTCGCCCGCCGCGGTCTCGGAAGACCACGAGCACCCCGTCGAACCTGGCCCGCACGGCCGGACACGGGGCGGCGCTGCCCCTCTCCCCCATCACGCCAGGGCCGTGTCGAGGTCGCCGGTGAGGTCGTCCAGACCCATGGCGTCCTCAGGGCCGCTGAAGTCGTCCCCCTCGGCCAGACTGGCGTACTCGGAGGCGAGGACGGCATAGGTATCCAAGCCGCGGGGGTGCAGGCCGTGGCCGCCGATCGTGACGCTGGCCTTCTCGTACGCGGCAATGCGCACGTCATCGGAGTCCGCGTCTGGTGCCCACACCCGTTCCACCCTCCACCCTCCACCCCCGGCGTGGCGGGAGAGCGGCGATCTGCTGCTCGAGCGGGGAGAGGGCCCTCGTCGGCGAACTGGGCTTGGTAGGCGGTGGAGTCGAACGGGGAGACCTGAAAGTCGCACGGTGTCGTCCCCCGCCTCGGCGGCGTCGGCGATGACGGTTACGCCACCTGCCGGCCGCTGTTCGTGCCCGGACCGGCTGGTGGTCGGCGGAAGTCCGATCGCCGCTCCGACCGTCAGATCCTTCCCGTCGTGCTCGCAAGACAGATGCCGATGACCGCGACCACAGCGGCGACAACCGCCCAGGATGCCAGGCTGGTGTGCCTGCCCCGCGTGCCGGCCCGCCCGCGCGGCTTCCGCTGTACGCCCCCGCTCCCACGCGGCAGAGCCGTCGGGGTGACGGCGGTCTCGGACAGCAGGCGGCGGCAGACCGCGGCCAGCTCGCCACTCCCGGCACACAGGCGCGCCACCGCCTCGGCGCGAGCGGGGGCCGTCGTACCGCCGTCGAGGATCCTCCCGGCCCGCACGAGCACCTCGTCCCGCCCGCCGCCAGGAGCCAGGCTGATCCAACGCTGGACATGCTCTCCGCGTATCACGACACCGCCCGCACGGTCCCGGTAGACGGTGTGCTCCCGCCAGAGGAGACCCGCCAACTCCGATGCGGTCTCTCTCAGTTGCCCACTCATTCCCGGTACGCCCCCACTGCTTGCCTTGATCGAACAAACAGCGGATCCTAACGGCCGCCACCGACAGTGGCGCCGGCGGGGCGCGCACCGGAAACTCTCACCACCCCCACACCTGACCGGGCGTGACGAGATGATCAGCCAGGCCGACATCGGCCACCGCGTCCAAGAGGCACACGGAAGGGCCGGGATCCCGCGACCGGGGTGGAGCAGGAGATAGGGGCCTGTCTGACGATTCGCTTCGGATCAGGCCTGCTGGGTCGTCCCGTCCGGGAGCGGCGTGGCCTGGTGGCAGTAGAGCCGGAACTCTCCGGCCGCGTCGCGGCGCCAGATCGACGAACGCCAACCGCGCCTTCTGACTCACGCACCCTCGCACGGAGCTGCACGGCCCGTCAGCATCTCATCCGCACACCACCGAAAACGGATGAAGTTGTCGGGCGACACGGAAGTGGGCTCTGGCACTGATCTTGTGGTTGCTAACCGTGTGTACCTCACTCATGTCGTCTGTCACCAGAACACAGCCAGCACTTCGCGGTTGAGCTCCACCAAGCGAACATCACTTCATGGACCACGCCATCGACCTCGACCAAACTGCCGCCGAGATCACCGCACGCCTTCCGCGCCTGGACTGCGTCCGGACTCAGCCCCAGACCGATCACCTGGCGGGACGAAACCCTTCTCTCGCCTCAGCGGCTGGAGACCGACCGGGCCCTCGTCGCCGACCCGGATTCGATCGGCGTACGCATCCTGGGCACCGCCCGAGAGGGAGGAAAAGAACAGTGTCGCCATCGCCTCCAACGAATCCTTTGGAGGCTGGACGAAGACGTTCACCGATCCCCGGCTCTGCGCGGCCATCGTCGACCGGCTCACCTTCAACGGCGCGATCATCGAGACCGGCACCGAGTCCTACCGCCTCGCCCAGACCAAGGCCAGGTAGGAGAGGACGCATACCCGCTCAGCCTGACGGGCCCCGGACCAGCCTGGGAACAAGGCCATCTCTACCATCACGGCATGACCGACGTATCAGCCCTGGCCCCGTTCCACCTGGACGAACACAGTGAGTCCGACGGCTCCCACTGCCTCTATCTGTTCGACGGCGACATGGAACAGGTCGCCGACGTCTTCGAGGAACACAACGCCGAATGCCACGGTTACGGCTGGGAAGGCCTGGCCCAGTCGCTGGCCCACTCCCACATGCCCGAAAACGGCGACAAGCTCCAATTCTTCGGATCAGAGGCCGGCACCTTCGTAGTCACAAGCCTCGACCTCAAGGCCCTCACGGACCTGGCCGTCCTCCTGCACTCCGCCTTCCACAACCGCGAACTCCTCAACCACTACATCCAGACGGCCGACCCCCGCTTCCTCGACCGATAGAACCCGTGAGCGGGGCCAGAACAGACCGGAAGCCGGAGCCACCGCAAGCCGTCCCGACAGCTCCCACTCCCGCTCAGTGGAACCACCTCAGACCGGAAAAGTGGGGCCGGAACAAGGCGTGAGAGCCAAGTCACCCGCGCACGGACACCGGCATCACGAACGAGGACGCCAGTCACCCGCGCACGGACACCGGCCGCCCCCAGGACACTACGGAAGAAGACGCAAGGCAATCGACCGAAAATCCCCGCTTCTCACCATCACTGCTCCGACCCAAGATAATCCGCCCAGTGAGAACATGAATCAAGAAGACCCGTACGCACAATTGCTGGCCATACTGAATGCAGCCCTCGTTCTTGCAGGAAGTAGGCCGGTGCCCAGCATCCCGGTGACGGCAGTTGACCTCTGCCTTGCATCGCCAGCGCCTGTGGCTTGCATGTACGAGCACTTCCCGTCGCTCCGTCCGGAAAGTCAGCAAGGCTGAGAATGCGGCCACGTTGCGCGACCAACCGTGCCGTAGCGGGTGGCGAGCGCTGCCCGCCGCTCCGCGTCTTCGTGGCCCTCCCCGTCCGGGACGACCTCGGCGATGACGGCCAGGGCCTCGGCGAGCTTCTCGCGCGGGACGGCCTTCTCGATCGCCGCCCACGCATCCACCACCGACACCAGCTCCCCGGCCCTCGGGGAGGATGCCGGAAATCTACCCAGTCCGCGCGTACACCGCCTACCGCGAGCGCCTGGTCGCCGAGCACGGACCGCGTGGGCTGACCCGTCGACCCCGGCCTTCGTCGGCATCGACCGGCACGGCCACATCACCGGCGGGCTGGTCCCCGACTCCGTCACCCGCGCGGTCAAGCGCATCTCCGCCCGCGCCGGCGTGCCGATCTCCTGGACCGGCCACTCCCTGCGCATCGGCCTCGCCTCCACCGGCCGCAAGAGGGGCAAGGACGCCATCGCCATCGCCGACCAGGGCGGCTGGGCGCGGCACTCCCGCTCCATGCTCGGCTACGGCAGCGCGAGGACGGCTGGGACGACAACGCCCCCGCCGGCCTCACCCGAAAGCGCTGCGCAAGGTTGACCACATCGGCACGGCCTTCGAGGCCGTGGATTTTTGCGGCGAGCCCGTGAGGCTCCAGCCCCGTCGCCGGCTTTCCAGCGGCGGGCGCTGGCTCAGGGCCCGTGGGACGGGGCTGGACCTGCCTGTCCGGGAAGGGTGACTACTGAGGCTGGAATCCCGAGACCATCGCCAGTGAGGCGAGCAGGGACAGGTGGGCGACGGCAAGGAGCACCCACTCGGCGGGGCCCAGCCGCCAGTGGCTGCGGGCCGTCAGTCGCCATTCGTGCGCTGCGGATCCGAGGGCGAGCACGAA
>NZ_JBGBPT010000152.1:0-9779 GCF_041106355.1 Streptomyces sp. BF23-19
GGTCCTGGACTCCGTCGACGGTGACCTGGCCGACGCCCTCGATGTCCGAGAGGACGGGGACGACGGAACGTTCCAGCCGGTCGGCGATCTGCGCGCGCAGCTGTTCGTACGGGGCGGCCGAGCCGGCCGAGCCGTCGATGGTGATCTTCAGGTTTGTCGAGGTCACGCGGGTGATTGTCCCCCATCGGCGGTTAATTGGGAGGCGCGCGTCGCGAAGGCGCACGTAGCGTCTGCCTCATGACCGCATCGATCCGTGACGTCCGCCCCGACGACCCCTCGGACGCGGAGTCCGTCGTGCGGGTACTCCGCGCGGCCCTGCCCTTCTCGATCACCAGCGCCGAGGGCCTGAGCTTCGAGCTCTCCTGCGCCCACCCGGCGAAGCACCACCGGATCCTCGTCGCCGAAGGCCCGGACGGCCGCGTCATAGGCGCCGCCCGGGCCGGCATCGCGTACGACAGCCCCGAGCCCGGCCGGTCGTACCTCAACACGTACGTCGACCCCGCCCACCGCGGCCTCGGCGCCGGCCGCCTCCTGCTCCGCGCCGCCGAGGAGCACCTCGCCGCGCACGGCGCCGTGGACACGTACGCCTGGGTCCTCGACGAGCCGGCCCACCGCGCCTTCGCCGAGCGGCACGGCTACCGGCCCCGCCGCTCGGCGCACTTCCTGCGCCTGGACCTGGCGGCGGTCACGCTGCCCGAGCCGCCGCGGGACGGGGACCTGCCGGCCGGGGTGGAACTGCGTCCCGGCTCCGCCTTCGCCGCCGACCCGCGTCCGCTCTTCGAGGCCGACGCCGAGGCGACCGCCGACGAACCGGGGGATGTGGCGACGGAGTTGGACGACTACGAGGACTGGCTCGCACACGTCTGGAACAACCCGACCCTCGACAAGGAGCTCACCACCGTCGCCCTGGTGGACGGTGTGGTGGCCTCCTTCACCGCGGCGCAGACGGACGGCGCCACCCGCTACGGCTCGGCGATGACCGGCACCCTGCGCGCCTTCCGCGGCCGGGGACTGGCCAAGCTCGCCAAGACGGTCTCCCTGCACCGGGCCCGCGCGGCCGGGTACACCGAGGCCTTCACCGGCAACGACGCGGGCAACGACCCGATGCTCGCCATCAACGAGTGGTTCGGCTACGAGATCTGCGCGACCGAGACGCGCTTCACGAAGACACTGGAGACCCTGTGACCGCGCAACTGACCGTCGTCCTGACCAAGGCCGGCCGGACCAAGATCCGCTACCCGGCGGCGCAGGTCGCCGACGACGGCGACCGGATCTCCGTACGCGCCCCCTGGGCGGCCGAGGGCGTACGGGACTTCGGCTTCGTGCGCTTCGAGCCCGGCGACGTGTTCGTCGAGCACTTCTGGCGGACCCGCTGGTACGCGGTCAAGGAGGTGTGGACCGCGGGCGGTGTCCTCAAGGGCTGGTACTGCGACGTCACGCGGCCGGCCCTGGTGCAGAGCGGGGAGATCCTCGTGGAGGACCTCGACCTCGACCTGTGGGTGTCGGCGGACGGGAGCTCCGTGCTGCGGCTGGACGAGGACGAGTTCGCCGAGAGCGGGCTCGCCGCGAGCGACCCGGAGGCCGCGGCCCAGGCGGTACGGGCCCTGGACGCGCTGGACGACCAGGCCCGGTCCGCGGCGGGCCTTTCCGCGCTCCTCTCGTAGTCCTCGGACGCGGGGCGTGGGCGTGAGCGTGGGACGTGGGGCGCGCGGCGGCCCTCCCGTGGGGAGCCGGGAGGGCGCCGGGCCCGGGATGGTCCGGGGCCACACCATACGCACGGGCCTCAGTGGCCCGATAGGCATATGACAAGGGAGATTCCGGATCGCCGTCTCCAGGTCGGCGGCCCGATGGAACCCTCGCCCTTTCCCGATCCCGAGGAGCCGCGCATGGTCGTCCACACCGCCACCCCGCTCGCCGAGTCGATCTCCCCTCCCGAGCGGGTCTGGTATGCCTCCTACGGCTCCAACATGCACATGGACCGCCTCGCCACGTACCTCGCCGGCGGGACCCCGCCCGGCGCGGCACGCACCTACCCGGGCTGTCGGGACCACCGGGCTCCCGAGCGCTCGATCGCGGTCGAGCTGGAGGGCTGCCTGTACTTCGCCACGGAGTCCCCCGTGTGGACGGGGGGCCGGGGGTTCTACGACCCCACGGCTCCCGGACGCACGCGCGGACGGGCACACCTGGTGACGGTCGGCCAGATGTCCGACATCGCCGCCCAGGAGATGTACGAGGAGCCGGGGGCGGACCTGGATCTGGCCACGGCCCTACGGGACGGCCGCGACGAGCTGGGTCCGGGTCGGTACGAGACCCTGATCTGCCCGGGCACGATCGACGGCATCCCCATGCTGACCTTCACCGCGCCGTGGAGCCTGAAGGACGTCGAGGTGCTCAACCCGTCGGGCGCGTACCTGCGCTACCTGGCCGGCGGCCTCCTGGAGTCCGGCCCCTGGGAGGAGCAGGACATCGCCGACTACCTCGCGGCCTGCCCCGGCGCCGCCGGGAACTGGACGGCCGCACAGGTGCGGGAGCTGCTCACGGCCGACGAGCTCCCCAGGTTCCGCGACGCCGGTTCCTGAGGCGGCGCTTGTCCCTGGCTTAAGGGGACCCTAAGGATCCGCTCCGGTGGGCCTGACGGGGCAGAACCCGTGGTCGGGGCGGCTAGCTTGGCCGGGCCAGGACAGGAAGGGCCCGTTGCGGCGCCGCCGGGGGGCGGCGCACCACGGAGTCCGATTCCGCCGGCACACCCCTGCCTTGCGCCCGAAGGAGACCACCCATGCCCGCACGCCGCCGCACGGCCGTCACGCTGACCCGTATCGCCGCCGCCGGCCTGGCCCCGCTCGCGGTGGCCGCGTACGCCGCGGCTCCCGCGGTCGCCCACGGCTCGATGACGGACCCGGTCAGCCGGGTGGCGGCGTGCTACGCCGAAGGACCGGAGTCCCCGAAGTCGGCGGCCTGCAAGGCCGCGGTCGCCGCCGCCGGGACGCAGCCGTTCTACGACTGGAACGCGGTCAACATCGCCAACGCCGCCGGCAACCACCGCTCGTTGATCCCGAACGGGCAGCTCTGCTCGGCCGGCAACGACAAGTACCGGGGGCTGGACCTGGCCCGCGCCGACTGGCCGGCCGGCCCGATGTCCGCCGGCGCGCACACCTTCCGCTACAAGGGCACGGCCCCGCACAAGGGCACCTTCGAGCTGTACGTGACGAAGGACGGCTACGACCCGACGAAGCCCCTGGCCTGGTCCGACCTGGAGCCCGCGCCGTTCGCGAAGGTCACCGACCCGGGTATGCAGAACGGCGACTACGTCTTCTCCGGGACCGTCCCCGACAAGTCGGGCCGCCACCTCATCTACAGCATCTGGCAGCGCTCCGACAGCCCGGAGGCCTTCTACACCTGCTCGGACGTGGTCTTCGGCAAGGACAACGGAGGCGGGAACGGCGGAAACGGCGGAAACGGCGGAAACGGCGGAAACGGCGGGACCTCCGGTACGGCTCCGACCACCAAGCCCGGCACCGGCACCGGCACCGGGACGGGTTCCAAGCCGAGCGAGAAGCCCGTCGTCAAGCCCTCGGCCCCGACCGACCAGCAGATCTCCGACGGCGCCGGCAAGTCCACGGTGGAGCACAACGGCCACGGCGACAACGACCCGAAGACGAACGGCGCGAAGGACGTCGCCGCCGTCCCGATCGCGGCCGGCTCCTCCTCGCCGGCCGCGGCCAAGGCGAACCTCGCGGAGACGGGCGGCAACAGCGCCACCCCGACGATCGCGATCGCCGGGCCCGCCGCCCTGGCCGTCGGCGCGGCCGCGCTGTTCGGAGCCGCCCGCCGTCGCACCGCGCGTACGACGACGGGCCGCCACGGCCGCTAGCCGATCCGGCCGGCGTCGGACCGCCCGCGCCCGGTCAGTCGAAGACCGAGGCGCAGGTGGTCCGTTCGGCGTGCGCCGGGTCGAGGGCGTTGACCGCCTCGTGCCAGGCGATCCGGTCGGTGAGCCCGATGGCGACGTGCTCCGAGAGGTCCAGGAAGCACAGGTCCTGGAGTACGACGTTGCGTACGTTCGGCCCGTCCAGGAAGGCGCTCCGGTACGGCGTCACCACCTCGTCGTACTTGGTCGCGATGACCGTGTACTTCACGCCGGGCACGGTGTCCCCGCCCTCGTTCAGCTTCTGCTGGAACGCGGATCCGGCGATCTGGTCGGCGAGGCCCGGGGTCGCGGTGCTGATCAGGTCCTCGGCCCCGGGGAAGTACGGGAGCAGCTTGGTGAATCCGAGCAGCGTGGTGCCGTGGTTGTCGGGGGCGAGCCCGACCAGCGCGTTGACCTTCGAGGCACCGCCGAGGAACTTCAGGTAGTAGCGCGGCATCATGCCGCCCTGCGAGTGCCCGACGATGTCGGTCTTGGAGGCGCCGGTGGCGGCGAGCACCTTGTCGACGAAGACGTCGAGCTGTTCGGCGGACTTGTCGATGGGGCCGAGCCCGTTGAAGAGGGGTACGCCGGGCAGCTGGCCGTAGTCGAGCGAGTAGACGCAGTACCCGCGGTGCACGAGGTACGGGGCGAAGCCGAGCCAGTTGTCCCAGGAGTTGCCGAAGGTGCCGTGCACGAGCACGACGGGGCGCGGGTGCGCGGCGGACGGCTTGCAGGACCAGTTGTTCCAGCCGCTGCTCGGGGCGGACGCGGCCTGCGCCGCTCCGGTGGGGGCGACGAGTGCGGCGGCGGTGAGGGTGAGGACGGCGAGTGGGCGGAGCAGGCGTCTCCAGGGCAGCATCGGGTGATCTCCTCGCGGGTGACTCAAGGGGATGAAGTGGGGGTTCGTCCCGTGATCCGGATCACAAGGGGGGCTGCTGCCGCTAAATTACGGGTGAGTAGCAATACAGGGAAGTTACGCGTCGGTAAAAAATCGCGCGTCGCCCGGCCGACCCCCTGTAAGGCGCCGTACGGGCCACCCGACGGACCGTCAGGCGGCCGGCGCGCCGCGGGCGATGGCGTGCGGCCCGAAGCGCGCGCGGACCCGGTCCGTGACGGCCTCCAGGCGGCGGGCCTTCTCGTCCTCGGGGTCGAGACTGAGCTGCCGCGTGGCCCGTTCGGCCGAGGTCAGGTCCTCGGCGCGCAGCGACAGCGCGCGCACCCGGGCCCGCTGCAGGCCGAGGCCCGCGTAGAGGGCGTAGGCCGTGGCGGTCAGGGCGACCGAGTGCGCGGTGGGCTCGGTCAGGGTGCGCGTCCGGGTGAGCGTGGTGCGGTCGGCGCAGCGGACGGTGAGCGAGAGGGTGCGGCAGACCTGCCCCCGACCCTGTTCCTGTGTACGAAGCTTCGCGCCGAGCTCCTCCGTCAGCGAGAGCAGCGCCCGCCGGTGCCGTACGGGATTCAGCTCGTCCAGATCGAAGAGCCGCTCGGCGGCGACGGCGCGGGCGGCAGCGCCCGGCCGGACCGGGGTCCGATCGATCCCCAGGGCGCGCTCGTGCACCTCGCGGCCTAGCCGGGCGCCGAGGATCCGCCGCAGGGCGGCGGGCGGGGCGGCGGCGACCCGGCCGACGGAATCGAGGCCGTAGGAGCACAGGGTGCGGGCGACCTTCGGCCCGACCCCGTCGAGGGCGGTGACGGGCTTGCCCGCCAGGAACTCCCGTACGGCGGCGGGATTCCCGGGGATCACCAGGGTCTCCCCGGACCGGGCCTCGCGGGCCGCGGCCCGGGCCAGCATGGGGTTGCCGGCCACGCCGACGGCGGCGTCCACCCCGTACAGGGCGAGGGCCCGGACCCGGACCAGGGCGGCCAGCCGGGTGGCGTCGCAGTCGAAGTAGCGCAGCGCGCCCCGGACCTCGGCGAGGACGATGTCGGGCGGCACGGCCTGCACGGCCGGGGTGATGCCCCCGAGCAG
The DNA here is from genome assembly GCF_041106355.1 of Streptomyces sp. BF23-19. Lineage (NCBI taxonomy): Bacteria > Bacillati > Actinomycetota > Actinomycetes > Kitasatosporales > Streptomycetaceae > Streptomyces > Streptomyces sp. BF23-19. The sequence continues at coordinate 5,874 of NZ_JBGBPT010000152.1, forward strand.
CGCGAGCACCCCGGCGTACTCCCGGGCCCCGAGCGGCCCCCCGTCGGCGGGGTACGGGCGCAGGCACATCACGACCCGCTCGGCGGCGGTCATCCCGCGCTCCCCGGGCTGGAGTGCCACAGCTTGCGGCCGGTCGCGGGGCCGGTACCGGGCGGCTGGAGGTCGGCCCAGGGGTTCATCTCGTACCCCGTGGACATGCGGATCCTGCGGCCGGGGGGCCGCCCTGCCGCCTCACCTTCGGCCGCACCCTCCCCCGCTGCCGGCTCGGCCGACTCGGCCGGCTCCGCGAGGCGAGCCGCGACCGCGTCCAGGCCGCCCGCCACCCGCAGTTCCACCAGCTCCGCCAGGTTCCACGCCGCCGCGCCGACCACGCTCAGGCTCTGCGGGCCCCGGCGCTGCACGACACCACGTACCAGCAGCAGGAAGGAGTGGAAGACGGTGTGCGCGCAGCGTTCGTGGCTGTCGTCGAAGAAGGCCAGGTCGACCAGGCCCGTCCCGTCGTCCAGCGTCGTGAAGATGACCCGTTTCCCGGAACGGATCGGCGGGGTCTGGGTGGCCGCCTTGGCCCCCGCGACCAGCACGGTCTGCCCGTGCTCGGTGTCGCGCAGCCGGCGCGCCGGGATCACTCCCAGTTCGGCCAGGAAGGCGTGGTGGTCCCCCATCAGGTGCCGCGAGGCGTCCATGCCGAGGACGCCCAGCTCGGCGCTGAGCCGTTCCGCCTCGGTCAGGTCGGGCAGCCCGACGGAGGCCGTGGACCGACCTCCCTCCAGCGGGAGTTGGGGACCACGCACACCTGCGGCCCGCTGCGCGCCGTGCAGTTCGGACACGTGCAGCAGCAGGTCCCGCCGGTTGGCGCCGAAGGAGTCCAACGCACCTACCTGCGCGAGCCGTTCGGCCACCGGGCGGCCCGGGTGCGCCCGGTCCCAGAAGTCCCGCAGGGAGGCGTACGGCTGTCCGGCCTCGATCCGGTCCGCCTCGGCCCCGCTGATGCCGTGGACGTCGGACAGCCCGAGCCGCAGCCCCCACACCCCACCGACATCGGACACCAGTTCGATACGATGGGCGGCCGCCGACCGGTTCACGTCCAGCGGCAGCACCGGCACGCCCCGCCGCCGCGCGTCCGCCAGCAACAGCCGCTTCGGGTACATCCCCGGGTCGTGGGTGAGCAGCCCGGCGTAGAAGGCCGCCGGGTGGTGCGCCTTCAGCCAGGCCGACTGATAGGTGGGCACCGCGAAGGCCACCGCGTGCGCCTTGCAGAAACCGTACGAGCCGAAGGCCTCCACGATCTCCCAGGTCCGGCCGATCACCTCCACCGGATAGCCGCGCTCGGCCGCCTTCGCCGCGAACCAGACCTTGATCCGCGGCTGCGACTGCGGGTCGGACAGCCCGCGCCGCACCCGGTCCGCCTCGTCCCGCCCGCAACCGGTCATGACGTGCACGATCTCGATGATCTGCTCGTGGAAGACCACCACCCCGTACGTCTCGCGCAGCGCGTCGGCCAGGTCCGGGTGCGGGAAGCGGACCGGGGCCCGCCCGTGCCGGGCCTCGATGAAGGGCCGCACCATGTCGGCGGCCACCGGCCCCGGCCGGAACAGCGAGATGTCGACGACCAGGTCGTGGAAGGTCGCCGGCTGGAGCCGCCCCACCAGGTCCCGCTGGCCCGGCGATTCGATCTGGAAACAGCCCAGGGTCTCGGCCGAGCGGATCAGCTCGTACGTGGCCCGGTCGCCCGGCGGCACCTGCGCCAGGTCGTCCAGGTCGAGCTCCCGCCCCGTGCCGCGGCGGATCTCCGCGACCGCGTGCGCCATCGCGGACTGCATCCGCACGCCCAGCACGTCCAGCTTGAGCAGCCCGAGCTCCTCCACGTCGTCCTTGTCGAACTGGGACATGGGAAAGCCCTCGCCGCTGGTGGGCACCACCGGCGTACGGGCGAGCAGCGAGTCGTCGGAGAGCAGCACCCCGCACGGGTGCATGGCGATCCCGCGCGGCAGCGCGTCCAGCGACTCGACGAGCTCCCACAGCCGCCCGTACGACTCCCCGCGCACGTCACGCAGTTCGGGGAGCTCCTGCAGCGCGGCGCGGGCGTCGCGGGCCCGGATGTGCGGGAAGGCCTTGGCGAGCCGGTCGGTGACGGCGGGGTCCATGGACAGGGCGGCGCCGACGTCGCGGATGGCGTGTCGGACCCGATAGGTCTCGGGCATGGAGACGGTGGCGACGCGCTCGGTGCCGAACCGGTCCATGATCCGCCGGTAGACCTCCAGCCGGCGGGCGGACTCCACGTCGATGTCGATGTCGGGCAGGACGCGCCGCCGCTTGGAGAGGAAGCGCTCCATCAGCAGGCCATGGGCGACGGGGTCGGCGTGCGCGATCCCGAGCAGGTGGTTGACGAGGGAGCCGGCGCCGGACCCGCGGGCGGCCACGCGGATGCCCATCTCCCGTACATCGTCGACCACTTGGGCGACCGTCAGGAAATACGAGGCGAAGCCGTGGTAGGCGATGATGTCGAGCTCCTGGTGCATCCGCTCCCAGTAGGCGCGGTCGCCCGCGTACCCGCGCAGCACCATGCCCGCCGAGGCCCGGGAGGTGAGGACCCGCTGGGCGCTGCGGTGGGCCGCGCCGACGAGGCGGGCCTCGGGGAAGTGCACGGAACCCATGCCGAGGTCGTCCTCGGGGTCCACGCAGCAGGCCTCGGCGGTACGCCGGGTCTCCGCGAGCAGACGCCGGGCGTCGGCGGGGCGCAGGCCGGCCGCCTGCGCGATCCGGTCGGCGGCCTCGGCCATGGCGGTGGGGCCCTTGAGCCAGCGCTCGCCGCTGTCGAGCGGGTACGCGGGGTTGCGGGGGTCGATGGGGACCAGGCGGCGGGCCGCGTCGAGGATGTCGGCGACCGGGCCCTGGCCGGGGTCGGCGTAGCGGACGGCATTGGTCAGCACGGCCGGGACGCCCTGCTCGACGGCGAAGCCGACGGTACGGGCGGCCAGCCGGAGCGAGCCGGGCCCGGTGCCGGTGCGGCCGTGGTGGACGGCCTCCAGGCGCAGGGAGTCGCCGTAGATCTCCCGCCAGGGCGCGAGCAGCCGGGCGGCCCGGTCGGGGCGGCCCGCGGAGAGCGCCCGCCCCACCTCGGAGTCGGGCCCGAGCAGGACGAAGACGCCCTCCCCGCGCAGGGCGCCCCAGGGCACGAGCGGGACCTCGGCGGCCTCCGCGTGGGCGGCGGTGACCATCCGGCACAGCTCGGCCCACCCGGCGGCCCCGTCCCGGGCCAGGAAAACGGCCCGCGCGGCGGACTCGTCCACGAAGGCCCCGCCCTTGACGGGGGTGCGCCGCCGGTACGAGGCCTCGCCGGCCCCGTCGCCCACGGCGGATCCGGTCGGGCCCCCCGACCCGGCCGGGCCCGTCGCGGGCGATGCGGCGGGCGAGCCGGCGGGCGGGACCGCCATGTCCACTCCGAACAACGGCCGGATGCCCGCCTGCGCGCACGCCTTCGCGAACCGGACCGCGCCCGCGAGGGTGTCGCGGTCGGTCAGGGCGAGGGCGTCCATACCTCGCTCGGCGGCACGCTCCGCCAGCCGCTGGGGGTGCGAGCCTCCGTAGCGCATGGAGAACCCCGAAACGGTGTGCAGATGCGTAAAACCAGGCACCCGCGGCCTCCTGCTTCGCTCGAATGAACACCTCCCCCGCTCTCCACCATAGAGCAATTCGAATATTCGTGCGAAACACTTGTTCGATCACTGTCCCAGCCCCTGCGGTGCCCCTGCGGGGTGCTCGGCGGTGTGCGGTGCGGCTCGGGCTGCGGTGTCCCTGCGGGGTGCTCGGCGGTGTGCGGTACGGCTCGGGCTGCGCCCGGGGCGGCGCCTCAAACGCCGGCGGGGCTGGAAATGCGGGCCTCTGTCTCGGTGGGTAGAGGGGCGG
>NZ_JBGBPT010000153.1:0-9658 GCF_041106355.1 Streptomyces sp. BF23-19
TGACCATCACCGTTCCAGTCACCCGTCAACGGCTTGTCACCCGGAACACCGAAACCCGACCACCCGTACACACCACCCGTACGGTCCGCCACATAGAACTTCGACTCCGCCGGCCGATACACACCCGCATTCGTCGGCTTGCGGTTCCCTGCCAGCGCGACGTCCATGTAGTCCTGGTCGATCTGGATCTGCTTGCCGCCCCAGGTCTCCGTCACGTTCCCGCTGTACTGGTGGACGCGCTGGCGGTTGGCCCACGCCCCGCCGGGCAGCGCCGGGTCGTTGGTGTCGGCGACACCGTTCCAGTAGGCGCTGAAGACGACGTCGGGCATCGTGTGGCTGCCCCTGTGGGCGGCCAGGTCGGCGATTCCGGACGAGGAGCTGCTGTAGACCGCCGAGTTGTAGCCGCGGGCGTGGAGCTGCTCGGTCCAGGCGGACAGGAAGCCGAGCACGTTGCCCGAGTAGTTCTTGTTGTACGCCTCCATGTCGTAGTACAGCAGCGCTCCGGGCCCGAGCCCCAGGGCCGCGGCCTGGTTCACCGCGTCGTCCGCGGCGCTGCGCCCCTCCGCCGCGGGCGAGGTGATCTGGCTCGCCTGGGCACCGACGTAGATCGGCATGAAGCGCCAGCCGGCCGATGCCTGCTGCTGGACCCACGAGGCGGTGAGGTTCTTCTGCGCGCACGCCCGGTTGCGGCCACCGATGTAGATGCCGACCGCGTTGTAAGGAGAGTGCGCCTTCCACGCGTTCATGGTCGCGGAGTCCGGGGCGGCACAGGCGTCGAACCCCTTGCCGGTGTAGTTCGTCAGTGCGGCCGACGAGGTGGCGGCGGTTGCGGACGCCGACGCCTCCGGCTGCGCGGCCGGCGCCGCGGAGGCGCGCGCCTTGCTCTTCGGGGCCGAGGCCGATATGCCGGCACCGGTGAGGATCTTGCGGACCAGGGACTGGTCTTCGGCGTAGGTCGCCGTGACGCGGATGCCCCGGGCCCCTCCGGCGATCTCGCGATCGGCTTCGGACACCGTGGTGCCGCCCCGCGCCGCTTCGCCGGACGTGTCGGGCTCCACGAGCAGTGCTTCGGTCCGTCCCACCAGTCGGGACGGGCAGTTCTGCTGCGTGCCGGGGGTGCCGAGGTAGACGGCGTGGCGGTCGAACCGGACGCAGGCGGTCGGATCGGCTGCGAGGTCGACGACCTCCCAGTCGGCGGGAACCTCGAACCGGTGCCCCTGGAAGGTCACCGCCTTGGAGCCGGAGGTGGGCGCCGCCGCCTGGGCCGACACGGTGGCCGGGCCGAAGACGGCTGCTGTCGCAACCAGTACGGCGAGGCCCCGCCCGAGGGGCGGCAGAGAAACACGTGCACGTGACATGGAGGTCTCCTGTGTGGGCAGCGCGGGGCCCGGGTCCCGCTGGGATCAGCGGGACCCGGGGAGGCGGAACTGCTGGGTGAAAGGTCAGTACCGGGTGCGGTGATCCGTCACCACTGGCCGGTGATCGGGACGTCGCCGGGAACGCCGAACCGGACGTTGTAGATGGCCTGGTCGGAGTCCTTGCCGGCACCGACGAAGTCAGAACCGGCGATCTGGTAGACACCGACCTTGTCCGTGCCGTCCCCGTTCCAGTCACCCTTGATCGGAATGTCCCCCGGATTACCGAACCTGACCTGATGGTTCACCGGCGCACTGTTCTGAGAATCCGTCAGATAGAACGTCTGGTCCGAACCCCGATACACACCGATCGTGTCCTTGCCATCACCGTTCCAGTCACCCGTCATCGGAGTGTCACCACCGACACCCATCTGAATCGCATAAGCGGCAACCCGGTTGTCATTGCTCAGGTAGAACGTCTGGTCCGCCGGGTGATACACACCGATCGACGCCTTGCCGTCACCGTCCCAGTCACCCACCAGCGGAATGTCCCCAGGACTCCCGTACGTCACCGACACCGCAGCCGTGGCATTGTCATTGCTCAGATGGAACGTCTGATCCCCCGGACGATAAACACCGAACGTGTCCTGACCATCACCGTTCCAGTCACCCGTCAACGGCTTGTCACCCGGAACACCGAAACCCGACCACCCGTACACACCACCGGCACGGTCCGCCACATAGAACTTCGACTCCGCCGGCCGATACACACCCGCATTGGATGCCTTGTGGCTGGGCGCCGGGTACGGATCCGCGTGATCGCTGCCGAGGCCGTTCGACCGACCGCAGTTGGGCCAGGCTCCTGGTCCCTGACCGGCGAGGATCTTCTCGGCCGTGAGGATCTGCTGCTTCTTGGTCGCCTGGTGCGGGTAGCTCGCGTACTGCTCGCCCCCGTAGGCCCGCCAGGTCGGCAGGGAGATCTGCAGACCTCCGAAGTACGGGTGGCCGGACTTGTAGTAGTTCCAGTCGCCGGTGCTCTCGCACTGGGCGACCTTGTCCCACGTCGCGACGGACGCCGCGTCCGCCGTTGCGGCCGGCAGGGCCAGCACCATGGCTGCCCCCAGTCCGGCGGCGACTGCCCGGGCACGGCGGCGCCGTCCGGTGCGGAGCGCGCGGCTCCGCACCGAACGGGGCTCCGTGTGGTCGCCCGTCACCACTGGCCGGTGATCGGGACGTCGCCGGGAACGCCGAACCGGACGTTGTAGATGGCCTGGTCGGAGTCCTTGCCGGCACCGACGAAGTCAGAACCGGCGATCTGGTAGACACCGACCTTGTCCGTGCCGTCCCCGTTCCAGTCACCCTTGATCGGAATGTCCCCCGGATTACCGAACCTGACCTGATGGTTCACCGGCGCACTGTTCTGAGAATCCGTCAGATAGAACGTCTGGTCCGAACCCCGATACACACCGATCGTGTCCTTGCCATCACCGTTCCAGTCACCCGTCATCGGAGTGTCACCACCGACACCCATCTGAATCGCATAAGCGGCAACCCGGTTGTCATTGCTCAGGTAGAACGTCTGGTCCGCCGGGTGATACACACCGATCGACGCCTTGCCGTCACCGTCCCAGTCACCCACCAGCGGAATGTCCCCAGGACTCCCGTACGTCACCGACACCGCAGCCGTGGCATTGTCATTGCTCAGATGGAACGTCTGATCCCCCGGACGATAAACACCGAACGTGTCCTGACCATCACCGTTCCAGTCACCCGTCAACGGCTTGTCACCCGGAACACCGAAACCCGACCACCCGTACACACCACCCGTACGGTCCGCCACATAGAACTTCGACTCCGCCGGCCGATACACACCCGCATTCGTCGGCTTGGCGTCCTCGATGATGTTCTTGTAGCGGTAGGGGATGTAGGAGCTGGAGTTGTTGAAGTAGGCGTAGGGGATGACGCGTCGCACGGCGTGCGGAGGTGTCTGCTCGATGCCGATGTAGGACGTGTGGGACGAGTCGGTCCACTGCTCGAAGATGGTGACGTGCGAACCGCGCTCCGGGTTGGAGGGGTTGTGGAAGAGCAGCATGTCGCCCTTGCGCAGGTCGTTCTTCGATATGCGGTCCGCGAAGGTGTCGAGGTTGCCGGTCCAGGCGCTGGTGCCGAGGTTCCAGGCCATGGAGACCAGGCCGGAGCAGTCGGTGCGGTAGCCGTCGCGGTAGTTGTTCATGCTGTACGGGACCTGGGCGTCGACCCAGGTCTTGGCCCGGGCGATGACCGAACTGCGGGTGATGGGGGCGCCGGCGCTCTGCGCGGCCGCCGCGCCGGAGAAGGTGCTCTTGCCGGCCCCCTCGGTCTTGAGGGGCTCCGGCTTGCCCTGCGGACGCTCGACGTCCGCGGTGGCCGCGGCCGCCGCGACGGCCGCGGCGGACGGCGCGTCCACCTGGGCGGCGTTGACGGGTGCGGAGGCGAGACCGGCCGTGGCGAGGGAGAGGGCCACGAGGGTGCCGGTGGCGCGGGCCACGTTGGACTTGCTGGGCATGAAGTCTCCTGGAAGGCAGGGCTGATGGACGGGCCGGCCGATGGGCCTGGGCGCCGTTGGAAGAGCCGGGAAGAGCGGGAAGAGCGAAGGAAGACAGAGGGAGAGAGGCCGGCCGACCCTCGACGGGGCGGGCGGACCGCGATGCGCGGGGCCTCGATCAGGGGTGGAACGTGACGGAGTAGCCGTGGACTCCGGTGCCGCCCGAGGCGAGCGTGTCGACGACGAGGCGGCGAACCTTGGCCTGTGCGATGTCGGTGCGGGCGGCGCGGATGAAGAGGACGATCCCGATGCCGTCCGGATGTGTGCGGGCCCTGATGTGTTCCATGCCGCAGTCGGGTGTGGCGTGGGCCCACAGGGCGTCGACCAGGGCGTGTGCCTGGTGGTCGGTCGGCAGGGTTCCTCCCGTCGGCATCAAGGTGAGATGGACGGGTAGCACCGCGGGGTCAGTCCCAGCCGATGCCGTTGCCCGACGCGCCCGCCGCGGACACGGACACCGTCGCGTGGGCCGGGACCACGTCCCAGCCGATGCCCTTCGGGTCCGTCGCCGTCGTGGCGGCCGACGCGAGGGGGGCCGCCACACCGGACAGGACCGAGGCGGCGAAGACGGTGGCGAGTAGGCGGGCGGTCGTGGACATGGCGGTTTCCCCCGGGTGTGACGTGAGCAGGAAGTTCGGGACCGGCGGTTGGCGCCGTGGCCTCCGGGTCCGGCCGGGAGTTGCCTCCCCCGCCGTTCCGGTGAGCACTATCCTGCCGACCCGGAAGACCCCGGGGAAGGCGATGCGGACGTCAGCATTAGGACTGGCCGCATCAGGACGCGGCCCCTGCCGACCTGCGGCGATGCCCCCTACCGGACCTCCTGGCCCGCCGCACCGCCTCGGCGCCCCCGCGGGGCAACTGCCCGTAGGCCGAGGCGACCTTGAGCAGCCAGGCCACCTCCTCGGCGGGCGTCCTGCTGTGGGCCGGGGGCGGCGCGGGGGCTCGGCAGGCGTCCGGCTCCCCATGGAGCACCGAGAACAGCCACTCCGCCTCCGCCCGGGCGGTCGGCGCCCCACCTCCGGGGTGTGCGTGGCCGGGGGCCTCCACGGGCTGCTCCGCCCCCGTCACCGCGGACCGGTCCCGGAGGACGAGGCAGGCGTCGCGGATCTCGAAGGCCCGGTGGGCCACGTCGAGGGTCCGGTCCCCTGTGACGAACAGGTCGCGCGTCCGGCCCATGCGCGGTCCGAACGCGACCGACGGGACGGCGTGGAGCAGGTCCGACCACAGCGGGTGCAGGCGCCACAGCGCGTACTGGTCGCCGACGTAGCGGACGAGCGTCCGCAGCGGCGGCAGGCCCACACCCACGAGGATGAGGAGGAGGGAGATCACCGGGAGGATCTCGGAAACGGCATCGGGGGTTCCGCGCCCCGGGACGTCCGGCCGGCTCTCCTGGTGGGCGAGGAACACCACCCGGTACATGGTGTAGACGAAGCCCATCGCGCCGCCACCGGCCAGGCACACGACTCCGGCGCGCAGGAGTCCCGCGGGCACGCTGCGGCGGTTCGACCAGAAGAGCTTCGCCGAGAGGGCCGTGGCGATGCCGAGGTAGACGTAGACGATGCTCTCGTACAGGCGCACCGCCGGGTCGCCGAGGTGGGCGTCGGTCACCCGGGTCGGCGGAGCACTGGGGTCGTGCTCGAAGAAGAAGACGAACAGCACGGTGAGGGCCAGTGCGGCGGCCACCACTGCGACGAGGCGCAGCCACGTGTCCCGCGCCCGTTGCGGTCCGCGGCCGTGGACCGCGATCACGTATTCCAGGACGCAGTAGTTCGACGCCAGCCCGGCGAGGTGTTTGACCAGCACGGACAGGTCCGGGGACCCGGTGAGGGTCCGGATGACCTGGTCCACCTCGAGCGGCCTGGTCGTCAGTGCGACGGCGATGGCTGCGAGGAAACCCCACAGGAACCGGGAGGCGCGCGTGCCGCCCAGGGCGGAGGGCGCGCGCCAGAGCACCATCGCCCACATGAGGGCGGGCAGGGTGAAGTGGTATATCGAGTACATCAGTTGCCCCGCCAGCGGCGCAGACGGCGCACCGGGTGGGCAAGGCTGGTGGCCAGCCGGCGCGAGGACGGGGTGCCGACCCGATCGGCGCCGGCGAGGTCGGCCAGGAGCACGGCGATCATCTCGGCCTCCTGTTCCTCGACGGAGGCGAAGTTGGTGCGCGCGGCACCGAGCGTCCGTACGACGAGGTCCGGGGTCAGTTCGGAGAGCGCCTGTGCGAGCTGGGCCAGTTCGACGTTGTGGGTGTGGCCGCACAGCACGTGGCCGAGTTCGTGGAGCTTGATCAGGTCCTGGTGGGCCGGACTGGTCTTCTGCTCGTAGAAGATGACGTCCAGGCTGGGCAGGGCGATCCACGCCCCGCACGGTGAGGCGAATCCGAGATCGGGCAGCGGCTCCATCACGATCGGACGTCCGCGGTGGCGGGCGAGTGCGTCCCGGAAGGAGTCGACCGTGAACGGGTCGGGCAGCTCGATCTCGGCCAGGATGCCCTCGCACCGTCTTCGCAGACCCCGCGGTACAGGCATGGCGGCAGCGAATCCTTCGGTCAGCAGTAGGTCAGCGGTCCGTGCGACGCCCTCAGACTACTAACGATCTTTCTCAGCAGCCTTCTTGGGAGATCCGGTCGGGGCGCCGCCGCCGTCCCCGGCCGCCTCCGCCTCGAGTGCGCTCAGTCGGTCCGCGAGCGCGGCCAACATGTGGAGGCTGTTGTCGGACAGACCCGAGGCACGCTGTGCGAGCCCGATGACGCCGGCGTTACCGGCGGCCGCCCGGATGTTCGCCAGCGCGTCCAGGGCGAGCAGTTGCTCGTCCACGACGGCGGCCTTGGCATCGTCGAGGAAGTAGGTCGCCCCGCAGCGGATCCCGAACGCGAGGCCCAGCCAGTCCAGGGTCTCCACGGTGGGGTTCGGGGACTGGCCCTTCTGCGTGGTGGCCTGGTGCAGATTGCGGATCGTGTCGCGGGAGATGACGCTGCGTCCGGCGATCCGGTTGACCCGGTCGGCCAGCTCCCGATAGGCGGGGGACTTCCCTCCCGCCCGCGCGGCCTCCTGGAGGATCAGCCCGTCGAGCCGCTCGGAGATCTTGTGAGCGCGGTCGGGCAACGACGGCGGGTGCTCGCGGCCTCCACCTGGTCCTGCGTCCATCCCAGCCAGCTCCGATCCGTCGGGAAAACACGATACCCCCCAACCCTGATGGCGATTTTACTAGCTGCACCATCCACCGCTCGGCTCACTGGTTGGGCCATTCGTTGGCTGGAAGCCGTCAGACCGTTTGTTGCCCTGTGGGGCGGCCCGTAAGGTTGTGGCGATTGTAATCGTCGCGTGGCTGGGGGGCTGGCGGATGCTGGATGTATTGGGGCTCGACCGCGGGGTGGAAGCGGTGTACCGGGCGATGCTGGCCCACCCGGAGGGCAGCGTGCAGGATCTCTGCGACCAACTGGGCGTACCGGAAAGCACCGTGCGCGACGCCCTGGACAAGCTCGCCGACCTGAGACTGCTGCGCGCCTCCCGGGACGTCCTGGGCGAGATGCGGCCGGTCAGCCCCGAGGTGGGCCTGGAACTGCTCCTGCGGCGCCAGGAGGAGGAACTCCTGCGCCGGCGGCAGGACCTCGAGCTCGGCAAGGCCGCGGCCGCACGGGCGATCGCCGAGTACGCCGACCTCCGCCCCGCCACCCGGACCGCGACCAGCGAGCGCCTGGTCGGCCTCGACGCCATCCAGGCGCGACTGGAGGGCCTCGCCCGGGAGATGTCCGGCGAGTGCCTCTCGGTGATGCCCGGCGGAGCCCAGTCCCAGGCCAGCCTCGACGCGTCCAGACCGCTCGACGACGCCGCCCTGAGCAGGGGGATCTCCATCCTGACGCTCTACCAGGACAGCGTGCGGCACGACCCCGCCACGCTCGCGTACGCGCGGTGGACGACCGAGCGCGGCGGCATGGTGCGCACCTGTCCGACGCTCCCGCCGCGCATGCTCGTCTTCGACCGCCGGGTCGCCGTCGTGCCGATCGACCCGGCCGACACGAAGCGCGGCGCGATCTGCATCAGCGAAGCCGGGGTCGTCGCCTCCCTGGTCGCCCTGTTCGAGCAGACGTGGCACTCCGCGGTCCCGCTCGGCGCCGACCGCTCCAAGGACACCCGTACCGGTCTCAGTACGTCGGAGCAGGAGCTGCTCACGCTGCTCGCGTCCGGCCTCACCGACGAGGTCGCGGGGCGTCGGCTGGGCATTTCCGCCCGCAGCGTGCGGCGGCAGATGGCGGGGCTCATGGAGCGCCTGGACGCGTCGAGCCGGTTCGAGGCCGGATTGAAGGCGGCCCAGCGCGGCTGGCTCCAGTAGCGCCACCGCAGTTCTCCCGCAGGACTTCCCCCTGGCCTTCACACCGGGCCGGAGCGGGCGAACCGCGCCGGGCTGGTCCCCACGTGCCGCCCGAAGTGCCGGGTCAGGTGCGCCTGGTCGTAGAAGCCCGCGGCCGTCGCCGCCTCCGCCGGCCGCATCCCCGCCAGCAGCAGCCGCCGGGCCAGCTCCACCCGCCGCCCGGTCAGGTACGCGTGCGGTGGCAGCCCGTACGCCGCCTTGAAGCTCCGGATCAGGTGGGTGGGATGGACATGGCCCAGCTCCACCGAAGCCTCCTCCAGGCCGATCCCCTCGGTCACCCGCGCGTCGAGCAGCTCGCGCAGCCGTACGGCGAGGCGCGCGCCCGGCGCCCCGTACGCCGTCGGCGCGCGGCCCGCGAGCCACCGGTGCAGCCGTTCCCGTACGAAGGCCAGCCGCGACTCGGCCTCCAGCCGCTCGACCGCACCGGCCGGCAGCTCCGGCGCGCCCAGCGCCACGTGCAGGCCGTGCACGCGCTCGCGCAGCGCCGGGTCGAGCAGCAGCGGGGCGTCGACAGCCGCCCCGGTCAGGCCTTCGGGCAGGACGGAGGTGTCGAGGTAGAGGACGCGCTTGCGGAACCCGGCCTCGGTGACGGTCCGCCCGTCGTGGGCCACCCCGGGCGGCAGCAGGATCACGGAGTTCCGGAGCCCGACGCCGTGGCGCTCGCGGTCCAGGGCGAAGTCGACCCGCCCGCCGTCCAGGATCATCAGCGCCCAGGTGTCGTGCACGTGCGTCGGATAGGCGTGGTCGGTGAAACGGGCGTGGAAGACCTCGGCGATGCCGGGCACCGACGGCTGCCACGCGGACACGGTGCTGCGCGGACGTATCGCGGCCATGTCAGGAACGTACAAGACCGCCCGCGGGCGGGGCGACAGGCTGTCCGCATGACGACACACAAGGTCAACATCGCCGAGAAACTGGCCGGTTTCACCGAACGGTGGGCCCCGCGGCGCATCGCCCGCGTCAACGACTACGAGGTCAAGGTCGCCCGGCTCCAGGGCGAATTCGTCTGGCACACCCATGCGGACACCGACGAGCTCTTCCTGGTGGTCGGCGGCACCCTGACGATCCACCTGCGCGACGGGGACGTGGTCCTGGGCCCCGGAGAGATGTACGTGGTCCCGCGCGGGGTCGAGCACTGCCCGGCCGCGGACGAGGAGGCGCAGATCCTGCTGTTCGAGCCGGCCGGCACCGCCAACACCGGCTCCGAGGGCGGCGAGCGCACCCGGGAGCCGGTGGACGCGTAGCCCGGCCGCCTGTCGTGTCGGGGGCGGGCGTGTGCCGGGGCGCTCCCCGCAGGGCGCCGAACGCAGTGCCGCCCGACGTTCCGACCCCTCGCCACGTTCGGCGCCCGAGG
>NZ_JBGBPT010000154.1:0-9491 GCF_041106355.1 Streptomyces sp. BF23-19
TCCGCGGCCCCGCCGACCCGCACGCACCCGCCGCGCCCCACTCCGGCCCCACCGACCACGGCACCGCCCTGACCTGGACCGCCGACGGAACCGGCCCCGCCCTGGACGTACTCGACGTACTCCTCGCCGAGACCGCACCCGACGAGAGCGCCGACGCACAGGCCGACCGCATCGCGGCCGCACTGGCCGCCACCCGCTCCGACGGCCTCCTCCTGCGCTTCTCCGGCCCCGCGGCACTACGCCGCTTCGCCCGCGAGACCCTCCCGCTGCTCAGGGACCGCGGCCTGCTGCCCGCCCCGCCCCACACCCCCCGGGGCGGACACCGGAACACGAAGTGAACGCACCACCCATCCCGGACACCCGAAAGGCGGCCCCCGTGCGGGCTACACATCTGTGGAAGCAGCCTCGCGGCTGGGCGGCGGTGATCGTCGGCGGCCTGCTGGCCGCACTGGTCACCCTCGCCTACATCGGCCCGGCGGCCGACCCGCAGGCACACCTCCGCGACCTCCCGATGGTCCTCGTCGACGCCGACGAAGGCACCCCCACCGGCAGCACCACAGTGCGGCTCGGCAGGGAACTCGGCACCCGGATCGAGGACGACGCCCGCCACGACGGCCGGATCTCCTGGCACACCGTCACCTCCCTCCCCGAGGCCCGACGGCTCCTGGAACGCGGCGAGGCCGACGGCGCACTCGTCATCCCGCAGGACTTCAGCCGCAAGGCCCTCACCCTCGTCGCACCCGGCGCCACCCCCCAACGGCCGACACTGACCGTCCTCACCAACGAAGGAGCCGGCAGCGTCGCCTCCTCGATGGCGGAGAAGGCCGCCCGCGCCACCGCTGCCGAAGCCTCCACCGCACTGGGCCGCCGACTCGCCGAACGGGCCGCCGCCACCGAACCCGGCCCCGACCGCCTGCTCCTGCTCCAGGACCCCGTCCGCACCGTCACCGAGCCGGCCCGCACCACCACCGGAGCCACCGCCGGCGGCGCCATGACCCTCTACCTCACCATCGCCCTGCTCCTGGCCGGCCTGCTGCCCGCCGTCCTGCTCACCATGACCGTCGACGCGGCCCTCGGCTACTCCCCGCTGGAGATGGGTCCCCGCCGCAGCCTGCTCCCCGTCGTACGCATCACCCGGACCTCCACCTTCCTGGCGAAGGCGGGCATCGGCGCCGTGACCGGCTTCGGGGCGGGCAGCGCCGTGATCGCCGTCGCGGTGTGGGGACTGGGCGTGGAGCCCGACCGTCCCCTGCAGCTCTGGCTGTTCGCCGGCCTCACCTGCGCGGCGATCACCCTGCTCACCCTGGCCCTCTTCGCCGTCTTCGGAATGGCCGGCCAGGTCATCGCCCTGCTGATCGTGACCATGTTCGGCATCCCCCTCTCCGGCGGCACCGTCCCGGTCCAGGCACAGCCGGACTTCGCCCGCGCGGTGGGCGAACTGCTCCCGGCCCGCCACGTCACCGAGGGCATCCGCTCCCTGGTCTTCTTCGACGGCCTCGGCACCGGCCTGGTCCACGCCTGGCTGGTCATCGGCGCCTACGCGGCCGGAGCGTTCCTCGTCGGCCTGCTCGTCGCCCGCCTGTACGACCACCGCGGCTTCGACCGGGCGACGGCCCTGGAACTCGCCCGCCACCCCGAACACCAGGCCCCGCTCCCGGCCTGACAGACCCGCTCCCGGCGGTCGACCCCCGCCCGCCGGGAGCGCCCTGACGGGTCGGGGCCCGGGCCTTTCCCCCTACCTGTGCCCCGAGCCGTCCCGACCTCCCGCCCCGCCCCCGCCGACCCGCCCCGCGACCGGTCGGCGGATACCGGGCGCCGGCAGCACGACGGGGGCGGGGCATGGCAGGACGACGACGGACCGCACGGGCCGCGGCATGGGCCGCGGGACTGCTGCTGACGACGGGATGCCTCCCGTCCGCCCCCGGCCCGGCCGCCCGACCCGCAACCGGACGACCGCAGGACCGGCCCCTCGACGGGGGCGGGGTCGCCGCCCCGAGCGCGTGCGGGAAACACGGCCACGTCCTGGACCCCGGCCCCCGCCCGTCCAAGGCCTCGGCGACCCCCCAGATGGTGGTGCTCGCCTACGGCTGCTCCAGCGACGGGGCCGACGATCCGGGACGGATCACGATCGACCTGTCCATCGCCCCGGGAAGCAGCACACCGCTGCTCCTGGGCAGACCGCTCGGCGGGCGGGGCGCCGGCGTGGAGATCCACGGCCCGGACGGCATCGTGATGGCCGTCCACAGCATGCCCGTGACACTCGGGACCGACCCGCCCGGCGACGAACTGGAAGCGGGGCCCGCGCCGCTCGGCTTCGAGATCGTCGTCCCCGCCGCCGCGATGTGCCCGGGCCACAGCCCCCGCGACGCCGTGACGGAGGGCGTCGGACCCGGCGAGAAGGCCCACACCCTCACGGTCGGCGTCCGCGACCCGGCCGTCGCCCGCCACCGGACCGCCCACGGCATCGCCGACGCCGGCGACCTGCTGGTCGCCTCCTGGCCCCCCGGCCCCGAACCGGCCGACGGCGGCGGCACCTTCCCGGACGACGACACACCCGCACGGTCCGCGGAAGCCACCGGCTGACCCCGCCCCGGCCGGCCGCTCAGGGGGGCGGGCGGTTCAGGGGGAGGGGGCGGGCGGGGTCGCCGCGTGACGTGTCTGCCCGACCAGGACGGCGGTGGCCCGTTCCAGGAGTGCGCACAGCGCGGCGTGCTCGGAGGGCGTGAACGCGTCGGTGAGTGCCCGCTCGAGGACGGCCACCTCCCCGTAGGCGCGGTCCAGGAGCGCCCGACCCTCACCGCTCAGGGTCGCGATCTGCACCTTGGCGTGCACCGCGGAGCTCTCGCGGAGGATGAGCCCCTTGCCCTCCATGTTGGCCAGCACACTGCTCATGCTCTGCTGCGTCACCCCGCACGAGCGGGCCAGTTGGGCGCCGGACATGCCGCCCTCACGCGAGAGCGCCAGCAGCACCGTGTACTGCGTCATGGTCAGCCCGTAGGCGCGCAGCACCGCCTCGTGGTGCGCCATCAGCGCCTGTTCCGACCGCCTGATCCGGGTGCAGAGCGACTCCTCGACCGGGGCTTCCATCACGCACTCCCACTCCACTGACAGGTTCATGGGTTGACTCAGGAACCTTATATACCTACTGTCCTCGACTGTAAGGATACTGAGTCGGCACAAGGGGCTGTGATCATGAAGGCTGTTCTCCTCGACACCGAGGACCGCTACCGCGTCACCGAGATCGACGAGCCCGTCCCCGGCCCCGGCCAGGTGGCGGTCAAGGTCGCCTACGCCGGGATCCAGTGGGGGGACACCATGGTCCGCGACGGCCGCTTCCCCCTCCCGCGCCCCTTCGTCCCCGGCTTCGAGGCGTCCGGCCACATCACCGCGGTCGGCGAGGGCGTCGATGCGGCCCGCATCGGCACACCCGTCACCGCGCTGACCACGTCAGGCGCCTGCGCCGAGGTGGCCCTGGCACCCGCCGCGCTCGCCCTGGACACCGGCGGCCTGCCGCTGCGCACCGCCGCCGGCCTCGGCTGGGGCGCACCGACCGCCTACGACCTGATCAACACCACCGCACGGGTCCGGCCCGGCGAGAGCGTGCTGATCCACGCCGCGGCCGGCTCGGTCGGCACGCTCGCCGCCCAGTTCGCCCGCCTGGCCGGAGCCGGCCGGATCGTCGGCGTCGCCGGCAGCCCCGCCCGGGCCGCCTACGCCGCCGCCTTCGGATACGACCGCGTCGTGCTGCGCGCGGAACTCCCGGCCGGACTCGACGGCGAACGCTTCGACGTGATCCTCGACCCGGTCGGCGGCGCCACCCGCCGCGCCGCCCTGGAACAGTTGGCGGCCCACGGCCGGCTCGCGGTCTTCGGCAACCTCGCCCCCTTCGAACCCGTCCCCGCCGACCCCGGCGACCTGCTCATGAACGGCAGGTCCCTCCTGACCTACAACAGCAACCTGCTCGCCGACACCCACCCCGAGCGCCTCGCCGACAGCGCCCGCCGCGCCCTCGCCCTCGTCGCGGACGGCACGGTACGCGTGGACATCACCGCCGAGTACGACCTGGAGGACCTGGCCACCGCCGTGCAGCGGCTCGCCGAGGGCACCACCCACGGCAAGAGCGTGCTGCGCGTCGCCTGACGGCACACCCCCGGCCCGCCGCCGACCGCCTGCCCCCTCCCTCCCCGCCCCCGTTCCCGTTCCCGTTCCCGTTCCGGCGGGCGGGGCGGGCGAGGTCAGGGCATCTCGTCCGGGTCGCAGGTCGCGCGCCGCAGCCCGATCGTGCGCAGGGCCCGCATCAGCCCCTCCTCGTCGCCCGCGCGCACGAGGTGGACGGCCCCGTCGGCGGTGACGCCGTCCAGATCACCGGGGGCCGCCTCCGCCCTCGTCCGGAGCACCACCCCGCTCGGCGGGTCCAGGGCCCGTACCCCCTGGAAGACGCCGAGCGCGGCCGGGTCCTCACGCAGGCCCCCGGACAGCGTCAGCACGGTGATGTCGGGAAGCAGGACCCGGGCGTGCGCCAGGGCCACACCGGGCGTGTGGGCATGGGAGATGACCCGGAAGTGAGGGTTGCGCTGGATCCGCGACCGCAGCAGCTCCAGCTCCGCGCCCTCCGGTACGCCGACCACCAGGACTGTCATCACAGTCCCTCATCCTCCGTCGTGGCGGTGGGCCCGTCGAGCGGGGCGCGGCGGGCGCACCGCCCCGCCCGGTCCGGCGGGGCGGGGCCCGTACGCCGCGTCGCGCCGCGTACGGGCCCCGCCGCCGGTCTACCCTGCAGATCCACCGTCCGGGAGGAGCAGGAGCGGCAGATGACCGGCACGACGACTCTCGACCTCGGACCGCAGGCCCGGATCGTGGCCCGCCTCGTGGCCGCCGTCCCCGACGCTCGGCTCGCCGACCGCACCCCCTGCCCCGCCTACACCGTCGGCGACCTGCTGGGCCACCTCGCGGGCCTGTGCGTCGCCTTCCGCGACGCCGCCCGCAAGGACCTGGGCGCCACCACGGACACGGCCCCCGGCCCGGCCGCGCCCGCCCTGCCCGCCCGCTGGCGCGAGGAACTGCCCGAGGTCCTCGGCGAACTGGCCGAGGCCTGGCAGGACCCGACCGCCTGGACCGGCACGACCCGCGCGGGCGGCGTGGACCTGCCCGCCGCCGTCGCCGGTGCGGTGGCCGCCGACGAGCTGGTCGTGCACGGATGGGACCTGGCCCGGGCCACCGGCCAGGACTACGCGCCCGATCCGGCCGCGGTGCGCGCCTCGCACGCCTTCCTGCTGGCGGCCGCGGCGCAGGGGGACCGCGGCGGGGGCATCTTCGGCCCCGTCGTGCCCGTACCGGACGACGCCCCGCTGCTGGACCGGGCCGTCGGCCTGAGCGGGCGCGATCCGCTCTGGACGCCGCCGGCCCCGTGACACCGGCCCTGTGACAGGGGACGGGGCCCGTCAGGTCCGGCACTGCCTCGTCGACGCGGGGGACCAGCCGCTCCGGGCGGCGCCGTCGGCCCGGGCGTGCACCCGGATCTCGACCTTCACGGGGCCGCACACCCGGGTCGTGCTCCCCACCTCGACCGGGCCGACCGTCTCACCGGCCCGGACATGGGTACGGCCGCTGCCCACCTTCTCCCGATGGCCGCCGTCGACCACGCGGAAGAACGCCTCGTAGGCGACGTTCAGCCCCTTCGCCCCGGTGTTGCGCACCTTGACGTGCGCGGTGATGTCCCGCGTGGGGAACCTGCCGGCCGATCCCCGCTCGGCGCTGATGCAGCCGTTGACGGCCACCCGGCCGGTCGAGGTGCCCCCGCCGCAGGCCACCGCCGCGGCCTGGGCCTCGGCCGGGACGCTCAGCACGGCCGGCGCGGCCGCGCCCAGGATCGTTCCGGTACGCCTCGGCAGCGTGTCTCGTTCCCCTCTTCGTGCCCGTCTCTGCGTGAAGACCACGGCCCGTCCGAGGCACGAGGAGGGCAATCCCGCCCGCTGTTCCGCCCGAACGGACGCGGGCGGGCCCGGTGGGGCGCGGCAGGAGACGCGACGGTCCGCGCCCCCCGGACCCCTCTTCCCTACGATCCCGAGGCGGTCCGAGCATCCGGCCGGCCGCCTCGAAGGGGGTACGGCCGATGACATTCGGTGAGATCCGGGCCCCCCGGGGGTGACCCGCCCCATAGGGCCCACGTCACATACGAATCGGGATAGTAGCCGCGGAAGGCCCCATATCGGCCTCGCGTATCGGCTCCCACCTGCACGGATCGAGCCCCGGCCACGGCAGGTCCACCGGCCCCCGACTGCGAGGGCCCTTAGTAAGAGGGGTCGTTGCCGGCATGTCGGGCCGTCTGTAGAACTGGATGAGTCGCCAGGCGGCACGGGTGCTTCACCCGCCGCCGACGAACCCCTCTCCACCGTGTGAGTGGCTCACGCATGTCTTCGACATGCCTGCGACCGCCCCTGTTCCCTGTGGAAGGTTCACTCCGTGTCCAACACCGTCATCCGCCGCATCGCCGCTTCCAAGAAGGCCCTCGCGGGCACCGTCGTCGCCCTGGGTGTCGCCGGTTCCATGCTCGCCACGGTTCCCGCCCAGGCGGCCCCGACGAGCGCCAAGGCGATCGCGCAGCAGATGATCAAGGACCCGGCCCAGTTCGCCGCGTTCGACAAGATCATCTCGCACGAGAGCGGCTGGGACCACACCGCGACGAACGCCTCCTCCGGCGCGTACGGCCTGGCCCAGGCCCTGCCGGCGTCGAAGATGGCCTCCGCCGGCGCGGACTGGAAGACCAACCCCGCCACCCAGATCAAGTGGGGCCTGGACTACATGAACGACCGCTACGGCAGCCCGGTCGGCGCCTGGAACTTCTGGTCCGCCAACCACTGGTACTAAGCCACCAGCAGACGCACGCACACGCTCGGCCGGATCTCCGGCCGGGCGTTCTCGCGTATACGGGGCCATGGCCCCGCCGCACCCCCCGGCCGCACTGCACCCCCCGGCAGGCCGCCCCACAATGGGATCGAGGCACGCCCGCGGCCGCTCCCGCGGCCACCCCGCCGCCGCGGCGCGGCCGTTCTCGCGGTGTCCCGGCCGCGCCGGCTGAGAGGAACCCCCTCATGCGCGCTGAGACGACGCCGGCCGCGCGCAGGAGGGGGGCCTTCGTCGCGGTCGCCGTCGCCCTCTTCTGCATCCAGCTCGACTTCTTCGCCCTCAACCTCGCCATCCCCGGCATCGCGGCGGAGCTCGGCGTCACGGTCTCGGCCGCACAGTGGACCCTGTCCGCGTACATGCTCGCCATCGGCTGCTTCTTCATCGTCGGCGGCCGGGTGGGGGACGTCTTCGGCAGGCGCGGCAGCCTGCTGGCCGGGATCGCCCTGTTCGCGGCCGGTTCCGTGGGCTGCGCGCTCGCACCCGGCCTCGGCCCGCTGGTGGCGGCCCGGATCGTGCAGGGGGTGGGCGCGGCGTTCGTCTTCCCCGTCTCCGTGTCCGTGATCACCAACACCTTCCCCGACGAGACCCGGGCCAAGGCCCTCGGCGCGGTCTTCGGCATCGCCAACATCGGGACCGCCCTCGGGCCCTTCGTGGGCGGCGGATTCACCCAGGGGCCCGGCTGGCGCTGGATCTTCTGGCTGATGGTCCCGCTGAGCCTGCTCTCGCTGCTCGCCGCCCTCCTCCACGTACCGAACTCGCGCGACACCTCGGCACCCCGCGAACTCGACCTCCTCGGCTGCGCCCTGATCGTGTGCGCCCTGGCCGCGGTGACCCTGGCCGTGGAACGCGGGGACGCCTGGGGCTGGGGGAGCGCCCGCACCCTCCTGTGCTTCGCCCTGGCCGTGACGGCCGGCGCCCTGTTCCTGGTACGCGAGCGCCTCGCCCGGCACCCGCTGGTCGACCTGCGGCTCTTCCGCAACGTCCCGTACGTCCTGGTGACCGGGATGGGCTCGCTCTCGAACATGGGCTACGGCGTCACCGTCTTCCTCGCCACCCTCTACCTCCAGGGCGTCCGCGGGCTCTCGCCGCTCCTGGCGGGCACGGTCTTCCTGGCCCCGGCCCTGCTGGTCGCGGTCAGCGGCCCGCTCGGGGCGCGCCTGGGCCGGTACATGCGGCCGACCGCGGTCATGGCCCTCGCCGGCGCCGTCGCGGGCACCGGGATGTACGCCCTGGCCCAGGTCGACGCCTGGTGGCTGTACGTGCCGGTGTTCGCGTGGTGCGGCCTGGGTCTCGGGCTGGGCTGGACCTTCTCCGGCGTGGCGACCCAGCAGGTCGTCGCACCGGCCAGGGCGGGGGAGGCCTCGGGCGTCCTGCTGACGTTCCTGGTCACGCTGGGCGCGATCGCCCTCGCCGGGACGGCCGCGGCGATCTCCGCGATGACACCCCAGCGGCCGCCCGAGGACGCCTACGACGCGATCCTGCGGCTGGGCGGGGTGGTCGTCCTCGCCACGGCGGTGGTCGTCATGGCCGTACGCCACCGCCTCGTGCGGCTCGGCAGGATCCCGCCGCTGTCCATGAGAGCGGGCGAGGACACCGCCCGGGAGCCGGGCCGCGGGCCCTGACGGTGCGAGGACGACCGTCGGACCCCTGTCGCGGTGCACCGTCAGCGGCGGGCGACGGCCAGGCTGACGACGTAACGCTCCTCTACCGTCCCGTCCGGGAAGACCTCGCTCAGCAGGTCCCGTTCCGCGTCCAGGAACGCGTCGGTGGCCTCCTTCCCGAGCATCAGGAAGTCGGAGTAACTGGCGAGGTTCGCCAGATGTGTACCGAGCGGGACGCTCCGGGTCCATGACACCTGACGGGTGGTGAAGTCGAGTCCGGGCGGCAGGCCGCGGAACCGGGCCCTCGGGTCGGGTGCGCCGCCGTCACCGCCGAAGAGGCGGCCGAGGCGGGCGTCCTGCTCGGCGATCCAGGAGACGGTGCTGTCCGAGTCGTTCCACCACAGAGCGAGCGCGCCCCCGTGGCGAAGCACCCGCAGTGCTTCGGGGACGGAGCTGCGCGGGTCGGTCCAGTGCCAGGCCTGGGCGTAGGTGAGGACGTCGACGGACCCGGACGCGAGGGGCAGGCTGTCGCCGTCCCCGAGCACGAGGGGGACCGCGGGCAGCCGGAGGCGGAGCTGGGAGGCCATCGCGGGGCCGGGTTCCACCGCGACGACGTGCGCACCACGGGCCTGGAGGAGGGCGGTCGCCAGTCCGGTGCCGGCGCCGATGTCCGCGACGCGGGCGCCGCTGAGCGGGCGGCCGGCGAGTTCCTCGACCGCGTCGAGCACCTCGGGCGGATAGGAGGGGCGGTTCTGCGCGTAGTCGGCGGCCGCCCTGTCGAAGGACCGGCCCCGGGAGGTGATCGTCATGCGGCAATCCTCGGCGGCCCGAAGCCGCCCGGCACCGTGCTTTCCCGCCGTTCTTCCGGGCACGACCGCCCACGGCACGACCGCCCACGGCGCGACCGCCCACGGCGCGACCGCCCACGGCGCGACCGCCCACGGCGCGACCGCCCACGGCGCGACCGCCCACGGGGCGGCCGGC
>NZ_JBGBPT010000155.1:0-9419 GCF_041106355.1 Streptomyces sp. BF23-19
GATGACCGGCGGCTGCGGCTGGTGCGCCTCGTGCCAACCGGGTGCGGCCGGCGGGTACGAGGGCGGCGGCGGGTAGGGCGCCGCCTCTGCGCCGGCCGCCCCTGGACGGCCACTCTGCGGAGGAGGCCGCCGTCGTCGAGCTGGTGAACCAGGAGCGCGCACTGGCCGGCTGCGGCCCGGTCCGGGCCAACCCGCCGCTCGCGACCCTGGCCGGAGCCTTCAGCCTGGACATGGCCACCCGCGGTTTCTTCAGCCACGAGGACCCCGAGGGCAACAGCCCCTGGGACCGCGCCACCAAGGCCGGGATCGCAGGCCTCGGCGGCGAGAACATAGCCCGCGGCCAGGGTGACGCCGAGGCCGTGATGAAGGCCTGGATGAACAGCCCGGACCACAAGGCGAACATCCTGAACTGCGAGTTCCGCACCCTGGGTGTCGGCGTCCACGTCGCGGCCGGCGGCCCCTGGTGGACCCAGGGCTTCGGTTTCTGAGACGAGCCCTCGAGGGCTCAGACCGCGGCGGCGGCCAGGGCCGCGCGGCCCGCGATGACGATGCGGGTCTGCTCGGTGACGCGGCGACCCAGGTGCTCGGCGGTCGCGATGTCGGCCTTGTGGACCGCGTCCGCGCCCTCGTCGGAGTTGGACTGGGCGGCGGCACCGGCGAAGAAGCCGAGACGGTTCAGGTCGTTCTCGGAGGCGGTGCTGGAGTTCCAGCCCGGCTTCAGGCCCAGGTTGATCCAGCTCATGCCGTGCTGCGCGGCCAGGATCTGGAAGAACTGCAGGGTGTGCAGCTTGTCGCCGCTCTTGGACGCGGAGTTCGTGAAGCCGGCCGCCACCTTGTCCTGCCAGGCGTCGCCGAACCAGCGCTTCGAGGAGGCCTCGGCGAAGACGTGGAAGGCGCCGGAGGCGGTGCCCATGTACGTCGGGGAGCCGAAGACGATCGCGTCGGAGGCGTCGAGCAGCTCCCACTGGGCGTCGTCGATCTCGTCGACCTTGATCAGGTGAACGGTCGCCCCGGCGTCCACGGCGCCGCTGCGGACCGCCTCCGCGACGACGGCGGTGTGGCCGTAGCCGGAGTGGTAGGCGATCGAGACGACGGGGGTGTGCGTGATTGCGGACAAGGCTGATCTCTCCCTCGGGAAAACTCTCGTCGCGGCACAGGACGTGGTGCGACGAGAGGAAGAGAATCACTAACTTTTGGAAAGCGCAACCCTCGGGTTAGCGCTGCCGGGGAGTACGCTGGTGCGCATGGAGACCCCCGCCTGTACCGAAGCCATCGACACCGAACAACCGTTCGATGTCTTCGCGCGCGCCTGCCCATCCCGGGAAACCCTCGAGCACGTCACCGGCCGCTGGGGCAGCCTCACCGTGGGCGCCCTGCGCGAAGGCCCGTGCCGCTTCAACGAACTGCGCCGCCGCGTGGAGGGCGTCAGCGAGAAGATGCTCTCGCAGACCCTGCACGCGCTGGAACGCGACGGCATAGTCAACCGCGAGGCGCAGCCCACGAACCCGCCGCGCGTCGACTACGAACTGACCCCGCTCGGCGTCGAGGTCGCGGACCGGCTGCTCGCGCTCATCCACTGCCTGGAGGGGAACATGCCGGCCGTACTGGGTGCCCGGGAGTCCTACGACGCCACGCGCGGCGGCCGCTGACAGCGCGGGCAGAAGTAGCTCGACCGGTTCATCCACGGTCGGCGCCGTATCGGCGTACCGCAGCGCCGGCAGGGTTCGTCCTCGCGCCCGTAGGCGTCGAGCGAACGATCGAAGTAGCCCGACTCCCCGTTCACGTTGACGTAGAGGCTGTCGAAGCTGGTGCCGCCGACCGTGAGGGCGGCGTTCATGACGTCCCGGGCGTGGCCGAGGAGTTCCGCGCTCCGAGTACGCGTGAGGCCCGCGGTCGGGCGCTCGTAGTGCAGCTTGGCGCGCCACAGCGCCTCGTCCGCGTAGATGTTGCCCACCCCGCTGATCAGCGACTGGTCCAGCAGCGCCCGCTTGACCGTGGTCCGCTTGGCCCGCAGCGCGAGGTGGTAGGCGCCTTCGTCGAAGAGCGGGTCCAGGGGGTCGCGCGCGATGTGCGCGATCACGTCGGGCAACCCGTCGGTGCTGTCGGCCGCGACCTCGTGCAGCGAGAGGCCGCCGAAGGTCCGCTGGTCCACGAAGCGCAGTTCCGTCCCGGCGTCGTCGTCGAAGCGCACCCGGATCCGCAGGTGCTTCTCGTCGGGGGCGTCCTGCGGCTGCACCAGCAACTGCCCGCTCATCCCGAGGTGCCCGAGCACGGACAGGTCCCGGCCCTCCAGCGGCAGCCACAGATATTTCCCGCGCCGCCGCGGCACTGCGACGGTCTCCCCGCGCAGGCGCGCCGCGAAGTCGGCCCCGCCGCCCGGATGCCGCCGAACGGCCCGTGGATGCAGGACCTCGACGGCCTCGACGGTCCGCCCGGCCACCCAGCGCTCCAGCCCCCGCCGCACGACTTCGACTTCGGGCAACTCGGGCACGGGGCACCTCCGGTGGGAGTGGATCTGATGCTCCCGGCGAGCGTACCGGCCGCCGGAAACGGCAACCGCCCGCCCCTGCGAGGCAGGGGCGGGCGGGTACATCCCGAAGGAAGGGTCAGGCGTCCGGCGCCGAGTCGGCGGGCGTCGGCACCCCGCCGTTCTCGGTCCCGGCCGAAGCCGGGACCTCGGCCGGAGCGGTGGTCGCGGCAGCTGCCGCGGCCGCGGTCCGCTCGTCCGCGGCGGCGCGGATCCCACGCCATGCGGACTCCGCAGCCTGCTGTTCCGCTTCCTTCTTGCTGCGGCCGGTGCCGGTGCCGTACGAGACACCACCGACGCGAGCGGCAGCGGTGAAGGTCTTCTCGTGGTCCGGACCGGTCTCGGAGACCAGGTACTCGGGCACGCCAAGGCCTTCGGCCGCCGTGAGTTCCTGGAGACTGGTCTTCCAGTCCAGGCCGGCCCCGAGGTTCGAGGACTTCTCGATGAGCGGATCGAAGAGCCGGTGAACCAGCTCCGAGGCCGCGTCGAGGCCCTGATCGAGGTAAACCGCGCCGATCACCGCTTCAAGGGTGTCGGCGAGGATGGAGGCCTTGTCCCGGCCACCCGTGCCCTCTTCGCCCCGGCCGAGCCGGATGAAGGAGCCGAGTTCGAGGCCGCGCCCGACCTCCGCAAGTGCGCGCGAGTTGACCACCGCGGCCCGAAGTTTGGCCAGCTGGCCTTCGGGGAGATCCGGGTGGGTCGTGTACAGCGTGTCCGTGACCACCAGGCCCAGCACGGAGTCCCCGAGGAACTCCAGGCGTTCGTTGGTGGGCAGACCGCCGTTCTCGTACGCGTACGAGCGGTGGGTCAGTGCACGCACCAGAAGGGCGGACTCGAGTTGATACCCGAGCCGCCCTTCCAGAAGCTTGTGGGACGAGGCCGCGTTGTTACTGTCTGCCTGCTTCTCAGCGTTGGACAGCTCAGACATTGCGCCTCTCACCAGCCGCTCAGACCTCGAGGACCTGGCGCTTGTTGTAGGTGCCGCAGCTCGGGCACGCAATGTGCTGGAGCTTCGGCTCCTGGCAACGCTCGCACGAAACCAGGGTGGGGACCGCAGCCTTCCACTGCGACCGGCGGTGGCGCGTGTTGCTGCGCGACATCTTCCGCTTCGGAACAGCCACGGCTACTTCTCCTGCTTCTCGGCGGCGCCCTGAACTCCGTCAGAGGCAGTGCCGCTCATGTTGTCCTTCTCGTCGTCCTGATCGGTCACGACGAGTCCTTGCAATGCCGCCCAACGGATGTCGACGGCGTCATGGTGGTGGTCCGGGTCGTCGTTCAGGCTGAGCCCGCAATCGGGGCACAGTCCGAGACAGTCCTCCCGGCACACCGGCTGCATGGGCAGTGCGAGCACCACCACATCCCGCAGCACGGGTTCGAGGTCGAACAAGCCGTCCTCGAGGAAGAGCGTGTCCTCGTCGTCCTCGGCGTCGTCGGCCGGTTCCGCCTTGGAGCGGCTCCGGTCGTCGGCGTCAGGGTACGAGAACATCTCCTGGAAGTCCGCCTTGAGCTCGCGCTCGACGGACTCCAGACACCTTACGCACTCCCCTACGGCCGACGCACGGGCGGTGCCTGTGACAAGCACCCCTTCCATGACCGACTCCAGGCGGAGGCTGAGCTTCACCGGGGCGCCTTCCGGCACTCCGATGACGCCGGCGAGACCGAAGTCCGCCGGTGCCGCGATCTCACGGGACAGCCGCTGCATGGCACCAGGACGCCGGCCCAGCTCGTGCGTGTCGAACACGAGGGGGTTGTGGTGGTCGAGGCGGGTATTCAGGGCCGTTCCTGCTTTCACAGATCGCTGAAGATCAAAAATTCCGCCGCACTAGGGCAGCATGGATCGCGGTGCATACGCGCGACCGAACAGCCAGGATACCCGGCGCGACGCCCAGCGCCCAATCCGGTACTACCGCCCCTGTTCGTACTGGCGCAGCTGGTCCAGGTTGATCATGCTCGTGTCGAAGAGACTGGTCTCGTCGAGCGAGGGCTGCTGGGCCTGCGGCTGGTACGCGGCGTAGGGGTCGGGCTGCTGCTGGTAGGCCCCGTACGGGTCCGGCTGCTGCTGGTAGCCGCCGTAGGGGTCCTGGTAGGAGTACGCGTCCTGCTGCTGGGCGGCGGGCTGGGCGGGCTGCTGGTAGGAGTACGTGTCGTACACGGGCTCCGCCTGTGCCGGGATCGGCGCCTGCCCGTGCGGCGGCTCCGGCTCGGCCAGCCCCGCCAGGAAGTCCGAGTCGCTCGCCGAGCGGGACTGCTGTCCGCCGACCGCGTCCTGGGCGGCCATGTGGACTCCCAGGTCGTCCGTCGGGACACGGCCCAGGAGCTTCTGACGACCGCGGCCCACGGCTTCCAGGGTCTTGGAGAGCACCGCCTCGAAGGTCGCCAGCTTGGTGTCCACGTAGGCGTCCGCCTGCTGCCGCTGCGTCTCGGGGTCGTGGCTGCGCTCGGGCGCTTCCATGTCGGGGTAGCCGTGCTCGTCCAGACCCGGTCCGCGGCCCAGCAGCTTCTCCCGACCCCGGTCCACCGAACCGATGGTCTTGCTCAGCACGACCTCGAAGTTCGCGAGCTTGCTGTCGACGTAGTCGTCGGCCTCGGCCCGGATCTCCTCCGCCTCCCGGCGGGCCTCCTCCAGGATCCGGTCCGCCTCGGCCTGGGAGCGCCGCGCGATCTCGGTGTCGGAAATCAGCGAACCGCGCTGGTTGTGGGCCGCGTCGATGATCCGCTCCGCCTCCCGGCGGGCCTCCTCGACCACCTGCTCCCGGCCGCCGATGAGCTCCTGAGCCTGCGCGAGGGAGCCGGGCAGCGCCTGGCGCACCTCTTCGAGCTGCTCCAGCAGCTCGGCGCGGTTGATCACACAGGAGGCCGACATGGGCATGGACCGGGCGCCGCCGACGGCCGCGACGATCTCGTCGAGCTTCTTCTGCACGTCCATGGGGGCTCGCACTCTCTCGGCCTCGGGCGGTTCCTGAGACGGACGGGACGACTGTAAGGCCATGGAGCGGGCCCCCGACACTGCCTGACGCCCTGTCGGCCGGTCAGCGGTTGCGCAGCCGCTCCAGGAGCGCCGCGTGGACGTGCGCCGGCAGCAGGTGGGCGACGTCGCCACCCCAGGTGGCGACCTCCTTGACCAGCGAGGAGGACAGGAAGCTGTAGCTGGGGACGGTCGGGACGAACAGCGTCTCGACGCCCGACAGACCCAAGTTCATCTGGGCCATCTGGAGCTCGTAGTCGAAGTCGCTGACCGCGCGCAGGCCCTTGACGATGGCGGGGATGTCCCGCTGCTTGCAGAAGTCGACGAGCAGACCGTGGAAGGACTCGACCTGGATGTTTCCGTAGTCGGCCGTCGCCTCGCGGATCAGCTCCATCCGCTCCTCGACGGTGAACAGGCCCTTCTTCGACTCGTTGATCCCCACGGCGACGTACACGACGTCGTACAGCCTGGAGGCCCGTCCGATGATGTCGAGGTGTCCGTTGTGAATGGGATCGAAGGACCCCGGACAGACGGCGCGGCGCAACTGAACTCCCTCGTTCATGAGTCTTCGCGGGTGAAGCCGGCGCGGCCGTACCACAGGGTGCCCTCGCCGTACTTGCGCGACCGGAGCGGCTCGAAGCCCTCGGGCCACGGGAAGGCACCGCTCCTGGTGCTGCGCTCCACGGTGACGAGCGCATCGTCCGTGATCCAGCCGTTGGACCGGAGTGTGAGGAGGATCTCCCGCAGGTCCGCGCTGTCCACGGCGTACGGCGGGTCCAGGAAGACGATGTCGTACGGGTCCCCGGCGGCCTTGGCCGCCACGATCTGCTCGGCCTTGCCGGCGCGGAACTCCGCGCCGG
This sequence comes from Streptomyces sp. BF23-19, assembly GCF_041106355.1. Taxonomy (NCBI): domain Bacteria; kingdom Bacillati; phylum Actinomycetota; class Actinomycetes; order Kitasatosporales; family Streptomycetaceae; genus Streptomyces; species Streptomyces sp. BF23-19. The sequence continues at coordinate 6,353 of NZ_JBGBPT010000155.1, forward strand.
GCAGGCCCAGCGTCCGGATGTTGTCCCGGATCGCCTTGGCCGCCTTGGCGTCGGCCTCGACGAGCAGGGTGTGGGTCGCGCCCCGGGAGAGCGATTCCAGGCCGACGGCGCCGGAGCCGCCGTACAGGTCGAGCACCCGGGCCCCTTCGACGCCGTGCAGCGACTCCCAGGTGGAGAAGAGGCCTTCGCGCATCCGGTCCGAGGTGGGCCGGGTGCCGGTGCCGGGGGGCACGGCCAACCGGCGCCCGCGGGCACTACCGGCGATCACGCGGGTCATCTGGGGTCCTTCGGTACGGCGGTGGGTGGAGTGCCCCGGCGCTGCCGCGGCACTCCAACGATAGGTCGTGCCGCTCAGCCCTTCTCCAGGTACTGCTCGCGCTCGGTGTCGAGCAGGGCGTCCAGCGCGGTCCGCAGGCCCGGCAGGTCCTCCAGGGCGGGGTCCTCGGCGACGACGCGGGTGGCCTCCTCCCGGGCCTCGGCGATGACCTCCTCGTCCTCGATGACGGCGAGCATGCGCAGCGAGGAGCGGACCCCGGACTGGGCCTGGCCGAGTACGTCGCCCTCGCGGCGCTGTTCCAGGTCGATCCGGGAGAGTTCGAAGCCGTCGAGGGTGGCGGCGACGGCGGCCAGCCGAGCCCGGGCGGGACTGGCCTCGTGCATCTCGCTGACCAGCAGGCACAGGCCGGGCGCGGAGCCACGGCCGACGCGGCCGCGCAGCTGGTGGAGTTGGGAGACGCCGAACCGGTCCGCGTCCATGATCACCATGACGGTGGAGTTGGGGACGTTCACCCCGACCTCGATGACGGTGGTGGCGACCAGCACCTTGACCTCGCCGGCGGCGAACCGGCGCATGACGTCGTCCTTGTCGGCGGGGTCCATCCGGCCGTGCAGGACCTCGACGCTCGTCCCGGCCAGGGGTCCGCGGGTGAGCTGCTCGGCGATCTCCACGACCGCGAGCGGCGGCCGCTTGTCGCCGTCGTCCTCGGCGGCCTTCTTCTTGGGATCGTCCTCCCCGTCGCCGATGCGGGGGCAGACCACATACGCCTGGTGCCCCTTCTCGACCTCCTCGCGGACCCGTTCCCAGGCCCGCGCGAGGAAGTGCGGCTTGTCCTTCGAGGGCACCACGTGCGTCGCGATCGGGGAGCGTCCGGCCGGCAGCTGGTCGAGGACGGAGGTCTCCAGGTCGCCGAAGACGGTCATGGCGACCGTGCGCGGGATCGGGGTCGCCGTCATGACCAGCAGGTGCGGGGGCTGCTTCCCCTTGGACCGCAGCGCGTCGCGCTGTTCCACCCCGAAGCGGTGCTGTTCGTCCACGACCACCAGGCCGAGGTCGTGGAACTGCACCTTGTCCTCGATCAACGCGTGCGTGCCGATCACGATCCCGGCCTCGCCGGTGACCAGGTCGAGGAGGGCCTGGCGGCGTGCGGGCATCCCCATGGAGCCGGTGAGCAGGACGACCTTGGTGCCCTGGTCGGAGCCGCCGAGCATGCCCCCTTCGGCCAGCTCGCCCATCATCTCGGTGATGGAGCGGTGGTGCTGCTGGGCGAGCACCTCGGTGGGCGCGAGCATGGCCGCCTGCCCGCCGCTGTCCACGACGGCGAGCATCGCCCGCAGGGCCACCATCGTCTTCCCGCTTCCGACCTCTCCCTGGAGGAGGCGGTGCATGGGGTGTTCGGTGGCCAGGTCGTCGAAGATCTCCTTCGAGACGGTCTGCTGGCCCTGGGTGAGGGTGAAGGGCAGTTTCGCGTCGAAGGAGTCGAGCAGGCCGCCGGGGACCGGGCGCCGCGGGACGGCCGGGAGCTGGGAGTCGGCGTGCCGGCGGCGGGCCAGGGCGACCTGGAGGACGAAGGCCTCGTCCCACTTCAGGCGCTGCCGGGCGTCCTCGATGTCGGCCTTGGTGCCCGGCCGGTGGATCTTCAACAGCGCCTCGGTCAGCGGGACCAGCCCGCGCCCCTCGCGCAGGGCGGCCGGCAGCGGGTCCACGGCGTCCTGGGCGCTGGGCAGCACCGCGTCCACGCACTTGGCGATCTTCCAGGACTCCAGCTTGGCGCAGGCCGGGTAGATCGGGATGAGCTGGTTGGCGAAGGCGGTCGCGGCGTCCCGGTCGGAGGCGTCCTGGCCGAGCGGCTCGTAGGCGGGGTGGGAGAGCTGGAGCTTGCGGTTGAACATGCCGACCTTGCCCGCGAACATGGCGCGCGTCCCCGGCAGCAGGTCCTTGTGCGGCTTGTGCACACCGGCGCCGAAGAAGACCAGCTGGAGGCGGCCGCTGCCGTCGGTGATGGTCACCTCCAGGCGCTTGCCGCGGCCTCCGTTGAAGGTCAGGATCCGGGCGTCGGCGACCTGCGCGACGACGGTCACGTGCTCGTCGATCTGGTCGGCGAGCTCGGTCAGCGAGGTCAGCTCGCCGCGCTCGGCGTACCGCCGCGGGTAGTGATGGAGCAGGTCCAGGGCCGTGTGCAGGCCGAGCTGCTCGGCCAACACCTTGGCGGTGGCGGGACCGAGTGTCTTCTTGAGGTCTTCGTCGAGCGCGGGCACGTGTTCCATTGCACACCATGGCGCTGACAAGCCCGCTATTCCACCCCGATGAGGAGCGGTGCCGAGTACCGGCCGCCCCGGTAGGTGACGGTGTCCACGGCGAGGTGGCCGTGCTGGACGTAGGCCTCCAGGCGTTCGGCGACGGCGTCCGGCACATCGGGTCCCAGGACCAGGGTGACGAGTTCGCCGCCGGATCCCAGCATCCGGTCCAGGACGGCCTCGGCGGTCTCGGGCAGGCCCGCGCCGATGACCGCGACGTCCCCGTCGATGAGGCCGAGCACGTCGCCGGCCTGGCAGATGCCGGCCGAGGTGAAGGACTGACGTTCGGCGACGGCCAGTTCCCCGTACCGGGTGGCTCCGGCCGCCGCGGTCATGGCGACCACGTCCTCGTCGAAGCTGCCCTCCGGGTCGTGCACCGCGAGGGCGGCCAGGCCCTGGACCGCGGAGCGGGTGGGGATCACGGCCACCCGTACGCCTTCGGCGCGGGCCTGTTCGGCCGCCGCGGCGCGGGTCTCCTCGAAGAGGGCGTCGG
>NZ_JBGBPT010000156.1:0-8891 GCF_041106355.1 Streptomyces sp. BF23-19
AGCCCCGCCGAATACGAGACCACCCTCGCGGCCTGACCACCACACCAAAGGTGTCCGCCAAAGCGGAACAAGCTCAGCGTGTCGCCCTTCGACCCGCAGGTGAGGCGTGAAGCGACTCAAGGGAAGAGCAGAGCGACTCAGTCGCTTCAGTCGCTGTGACTCGCTCTCGGAGAAGTAGCAGGTCAGCAGCCTGGGCTTCTCTTCACAGCGACTGAAGCGACTGAAGCTGCCTATATATGACGCACACGCGCACACAGGAATGCCCTCATATACCGGAAGTTGAGTCGCTTCAGTCGCTGTATGGACCCTGCAATGCCGTCTGACCTGCTGTTTCATAGAGCGACTCAAGCAAGCGACTCAACTCTGCAAGGTCGCTCCTCAGAGTCCAGCCCCTCACAGCCAAGCTGCTCGACCCCGACGCCGAAACCGGCATGAGCACTGCGGGCCGATGCGAGTGGGACACAGAGAAGACGAACAACGGCCAAAAAAGGCTGCCCGTGTCGCGTGAGCACAGTTCCGAAACTGAGTCGCTTCAGTCGCTGATATGCCCACCAGTGGTCTTTGACCTGGGGTTTTCTCAAGAGACTGAAGCACTGACTGCTTGGTCCCGACCCAGCTGGCCGATGAAAAACGCCGGGCGCTCCTGCCTCCTCGGCCAGGTCAACCCAGAGACTTCGGCAATCGCGCCAAAAATGACCAAGACCGGTGCGGTCCCAGCATCCTCTGTGCTGACACGACCGTGCCGCTGGCGACCGAACATCACGCCTTCGCCGCGCTGGCCGGGCCCGCCTTAGCCGATCACGAGCGCGGCCGGTACACCGTCCCGCCGGGCAACGGACTCACCTGCACCGGCTGCGCGGCGGAGCGTGAAAACGGCGCCTGCGGTCTCCGCACGCCGCCCGGACACCCGCCAGTCCACCTGGTGGACCGGCCCGCCCACGAGGCTCTCGTCACAGTCCCTCCCCAGCTACCGCTGGGAGGCGCCCCCGGGCCGGACACCAGTGTTTCGTCAGGTCGATGTCTGAACACGAAGCGCAGGATGTGACCTCCCTCCTTCTCCTTACTCTGGCGACATGAACGTCTTTGAAGGCGGTGACGGTCGGTACCTGGAGATGACCAACGGCGGCACGGCGGTGTTCGTGGACGTGCTGATGCTCGCCGTGTCCGCGCTGGCCCACAGGCCGTGGGACTTCCGCTTCGCCGCCCTGCTGACGCTCCAGGACCAGAACGTGATGGGGCGTGGGGTGGTTGGCTTCGGCCTGGCGGAGCTCGACTGGGGGGACACCCCGCAGGAGCGAGCCGCAGCCAAGGACTTCCTGCTACGCGTCCTCGATCTGGCGCTGTCCCGCCACCGGTGGGAGGAACTCACGTACGAGCCGCCCCGGGCCGAGGGGTACCTGCGCATGTACCGGGCGATGGTGGAGGAGTTCGATCCTGCGACCGTGACGGCCGACACCGGTGTCCTGCCCGGGCTGGACGAGGCAGCGATGGCCTCGTGCGTACGCCACCGGGTCCTGGACGCGCTGCCGTTCTGGGAGGCGTGCGTGTTCTGCACGGCTGCGGCCTGAGGGTCCACGTCCCTCGGCCTGTCGCCGCCCGCACGGGAGACCAAGCAGCCGTGACCCTCGCATCGCTCCTGATGTGGGCGCGACACCTTGACTAGGACCCCTAGCACTCACACCGACCGCTATGCCATCAGTGCCGCCACCCTGAATGCCGGGCTCCTGTTCACCGCCGCTCACGCACCTGCACCGCTCTACTACGTGTTCGGCGACAAGAAGGTCCTCACCCCGGCTGAGATTCACCTACATCCCACGCTCGTCCTCATTTCGGCGGAGCCGGGGTCCGGGTCTCCACCCGCCGGGCCCACGACTTCCGCATGGTGTTCGGTGCAGCAGCCCTCGCCGCCTGAGTCCCTGAAGCGTGTAGCTACCAGCGAAGGCCCGGTGCTTCAGCGTGGAGCTATTGGTGTACCAGTCACATGTGGGGCCCGCCGGGCCTGTTCCGGATGTACCCGGCCTGGCCGAGGCGGACCTGCCCCAGCTCGGGGGCCCGGCAGGGATGGCGGCGCCAGTGTTTGTCGAGGCGCTGGTTCCGAGCCGGTGGCGATGTGGTCGCGGGCGTCCAGGAGCTGTTCGGAGAGGGGCCCGGTGGCCTGACAGGCGGTGAGGAAGGCTCGCAGCGCCCAGAAGTCGCTTTCCTTTGAGGGGGCGTGCAGCGTCGAATGGGGGAGCAGCACCCGGTCGGACTCGCAGCGGCCAGCGACATCTTCGAGCTTGTGCAGGGACAGCTTTCCGGAGTCCGCCTGGATCCGGCGGAGTTCCGCCCCCATGCACCGACATCAGCTCGTGGACTCCGTGCGGGCGGATACTGGATCATCAGACGACAGCAGGGAGATCTCGGTGCAGGGGCCGTCAGTATCAGGGCGTTCGATCAAGAAGTGCGAACAGGCATGGCTTCAAGGGGTTGCGCAGCTGAGGCTGGGCAACCGGGCTGCGGCCGCCGAGTCCTTCCGCGTGGCCGTCGAGCACAATCCGCTCGCGGCCGATGCCTGGTTGGGGCTTCACGCTGTCGGACAGCTCCAGGGTCGGGCGGTCGAGGCCATGCACGGTCAGGCCCAGGACTTCGGCGCCATGCGAAGGAATCTCCAGACCCCCTTGTCCTCCCGGTTCCAGATCGGGGGCTACGTGAACTTCCGCCTGGAGACGCACCGCGACCTGTGGCTCGCGCGAGCGGCGAAATTCCTGGACGACGGCCTGCCCGACCAGGCGTGGGACATGCTCTCCCAGGCCATGCTCGACTGCGACGAGACTCGGTTCGTCTGCGCACGGTACGCCGTCCTGAAGAGGGACTGGCCCCTTCTGCTTACATTCGCCGAAGGGATTCGGGAGTCCTTCCTACGGGACGAGTCGCAGCTCTACGTCGCGGCCAGCCTCATTGCACAGGGCGTTTCCCACGAGGCGCTCAACGTATTGAAACCGCTCCCGCAAGCGCTCGGCGACAGCGCCGGCTTCCTCGGCGAAGCCGCCTATCTGCGCGGCCGCGCCGAGGAGCAGCTCGGCCGCGCCGAGGAGGCGCTGAAGCACTTCCAGACGGCGTTCCGGTACAGCCCCGGCCTGGGCGATGTGGCCCAGCGCGCCAAGGCGTTGACCCCGCGGGCCGCACTTGTGCCGGCCCAGGCCGCCCCGACTATGCGGGAACAGCGCGGGAACGCCTCCGTCGGCACCTTGAGCGACGAGGAGCGTTCGACGTTGCTGGACGAGGCGATGGCCGAACTGGACGGAATGGTCGGTCTGGCCCCGGTGAAACGTCAGGTGCGGAGCATGTCAGCCCAGCTGCGGATGGCGGCAGTGCGCAGGAACCAGGGCCTGACCGCGGCGCCTGCCCCCCAACATCTGGTGTTCGCCGGACCGCCCGGCACGGGCAAGACCACGGTCGCCCGCGTCGTCGGCAACGTCTTCGCCGGACTCGGCCTGCTGGAGCGGGGCCATGTCGTCGAGGTGCAGCGCGTCGACCTCGTGGGACAGCACCTCGGCGAGACGGCGATCAAGACGTCCCAGGCCATCGACCGGGCGCTCGACGGAGTGCTCTTCATCGACGAGGCGTACGCGCTGTCCAACACCGGCTACTCAGGCGGTGACGCCTTCGGGAAGGAAGCGCTGCAGGTACTTCTCAAGCGTGCCGAGGACGACAGAAGCCGCCTGGTCGTGGTCCTGGCCGGGTACCCGGACGAGATCGCAGAGCTCCTGTCCAGCAATCCAGGTCTCGCTTCCCGCTTCAACACCCGGGTGGACTTCCCCGCCTACGCGACCGACGACCTGGTGCTGATCGCGGAGTCGTTCCTCGAATCCCAGGGTGATCGGCTCACCGAGGAGGCGGCGAACGCGCTGCGCATGTCATGCGACCTGGCCGTCACCCGAGGCATGATCGACCGACTCGGCAACGGCCGCTTCGCGCGCGAACTGGTGCGGAAGGCCGCCGCGGCGCGGGACCTACGCGTCTTCGACCGGCACGGCAACTCCGGAGTTCCGTCGCAGGACGAGATCACCACCTTGCACCTGGGTGACGTGATGGATGCCTACCAGGAGCTCACGGGAAGCACCGGGCCCCGGCCCTCTGCGGCTCCGGAGGGCTGAGCCGTAAGCCCGACGGCGAACGCGAGCTGAGCTTGGGCGCTCTTACGAAAGCCTGCGATGCTCATCGGCAGCCGCAGCAGTGCAAGCAGGAGCGTATTCACGCCGGTGCTCCCGAGCTGGCCTGTTTGGCGAGGGTGGCGGGGCCGTAGCGTGCGCGGTCGGTGACCGCTTCGATCGCGATGGCGCGGTCGTCGTCCGAGCTGGTCGTAAAGCTCGTACGCGGTGGTGGCCGGGTGGGGACGGTCGCTTCCGGCAGGGTGCGGGCGACGACCTCGCCGACCACATCGACGACGCCGGGCTGACCATGACCCTGGTCCCCGCCCGGGCCCGGAGGATCGACGAAGGCATCGCCCGCCTCGTCCGTGCCGGCGGGCACGCGTGGCCGCCGGCCGAGCTCGATGCCTTCGACGAGAACCCCGGCCCGTCACCCGCCACACCCAAGGACGCCGCGCTGGCCGCCGACCACACCGGCGCGCTCTGGGCCGCAGACCAAGGCCTTATCGCTGCCGAGGAGAACGAACTCCTCCACCGGCAGGTGTTCCTGGCCCACCATGCCGCTGGCGACAGGGACGCGCTCCGCGATGCCGCGGCCCGGCTGGCCCGCATCAACGAAGGCCTCGGCGGCGGGGTGGACATGGAGGCGGAAACAACTCAGTTGCTCAGCACGCTGCTACCGCGCACGGCGGTAACTCGATAGCGGATAGCTACGTTCAATAGCGACCCCCAACCGCTCCCTTTCGATCTTCACCGGGGTGCACCACCGATCGCCTTGGGTCGGCTCTGCCGGAGGCGATGTTGCCTACCAGGCGGCTCACTTAGTTGGCTGCGCACGGATGACCAAGGGATCCAGGTGCCGCTCGTCACGCGGCACCGGAATATCGGCCCAGTCGGCAAGCATGGCAAGGAGATTGAGAGCGCGTCGGGGTGAGCACGTGACGGGAGGGAAGCCGTCTGGACCGTCAGTGAGATAGGTCAGCGTTGCGCGGGCCGCAGCTTCGGCGTCGGCAGCGTGCTGAGCAGCCTCTGCCGCTACAGGTTTGCCGCTCGCGGAAACGAAAGCCTCGGTCAGAAGGAGGTCGGCTTCCCCTGCGGCGAACCGCTGAGACTGAGTGGTTGCGGTCGTTCGCGGAGCGAGGGCATGCAGACGGGAAAGCATCCAAGCGGTCTGGGCTATACCGGTGGCCAGCGCTCCGGCGCCGGCACCAGCCGACCAGGGCCGGTTGCCCTCCCCGGTGCGGGCTCGCCCCAGCCACTGCCACTCATCGTTGGTCGGATCCGGGACTGGGACGGCCATGGGCGCTTCCACAGCGAGCACCGCACGTCCGTCCTCTGCCAACGACTGCGCCAGAGCCTGAACAGCCCCCTCCGGGTCGTCCCCGTAGGAGAGCACGGCGCGCTCTTCGCAGTCGACCACTGCCCAGGCGAACCTGGACGGTGTCTTCACCGAGCCGATATCCACGCCAACGACATGCATAGACAGATTCTCCCGTCAAAGCACCGGCAAGCAAGCCCGTGTGCGGTACTGACCACGTGCGGTGGATGTCGCCAAAGCGCCGCAGAGAGGAACCCGCCGTTGGGAGTCCCTGACCACACGCTAGCCACGGTTCGAGTCATAGCCCCATCGGGCCCGGCCGTCCCTGCCCATGAAGCACTTGGCGGGACGTCCGTCCTCGGTGATGGCGAGTGCGCCCACGGGGGAGCAGGCCTGACCGAACTGGATGCCCACCTGGCCGTGGAGGTCTTGATCGCGCGCCCCGTCGTCGTCCGTCTCCGCTTCCTCCTCTTCCGCAGTTGATGGGGTTTCGGGTTCGTATGCCCTCGTCGCTTCTGGGACGTCCGGTGTTGTGATGGACTCGGTCACCCCTACGGCGGGCCCGGGCTCAGAGGGCTGAGAAGGGGCGGGCGATGCGGCCGGCGGCGTGGGCTTGTCCCGGGTTGGTGGCTCGCTCGGTGCGAGAGCGCTGGCCGTGACGTAGTAGACCAACGTCAGAACGGTGATCAGCCAGACCGCAGCCGGCTTGCCGTGGGTGCGGACGTTCTCAGTGCGTGGCGTACGGACCCCAGCCAGCACGCCGCCCCCAAGCATCAACGTCAGCAGTACGGTCCAGATGGCAACGCCGCTCCCCCCGCCGTAGCTGTATGCCATCGTGCAGACCACTGCTACGAAGAAGACCCCCGCGAGAACGGCATCCGAAAGGGAACGCTGGCGTACCGCCGACCAGACAAACGGCACCCAGGAGAAGATCCCCAGCGATAGCAGCGGCACAAGCACCCGACCTGCACAGCGGCGCGCGTAGCGCGGTATCCGAACATTGGTCAGTGTCGGTGGCGTGACCACAGGTCCCCCGAGGATCTCGGCGGTCGAGGCACACTCCCGCCAGCACTTTTGCCACGTCAACGTAACGAAGGCGGCTGACCTCTCAAATGGCAGACACCGATCTGTTACTCGCCACGGGACTCCAGCGACCAGCCGGAGCCCGGGCGAGGCTCTGGCATCGGCTCGCCCGCTGACTGGGTGGGTTCCGATTGCTCACCCAGCGCGTCAACCGGAGGCTCCACTGGGGAGACGTTGGAATTGTGGTTGCGGGGAGCCGCCGCACTGGACGGCAGCTCCCAGCCCCGTGGCGCTGTCGGCTGGGGGCAGGCCCGGCAGCCGTCACACGTCGCCGGTGACCGCCCCGGCCGGCAGCATCGAGCATTCGGGGCCTCGGCCGAAGGCACACGTCTATCGGGCCCGGCGGGGTCAGGCGGCGGGGTCGTATGTGATGCGGGCGTTGGGGCAGTCGGCCGCGTACCGCAGGAGTGCCTTGCGCTCGGCCGGGTCGACGGCGAGGCCCCAGCGGTGCTTGGTGGCCACCCATTCGCCGAGGTAGCGGCAGTGGACCGCGGGCATCGGCATCCACGTTGCCGGGTCCTGGTCGGACTTCTGCCGGTTGGAGCGGGCGGTGACCCCGACGAGGGTGACGTCGGAGCCGAGGTCGTTGGCGTAGCGGCGGCGGCGTTCGGTGGTCCAGCCGTAGCCGCCGCTGTCGTGGACTTCTGCGAGCGGGACCATGTGGTCGATCGCCTCGGCGATCAGGACGTCGTTCCGCGCGGTGCAGCCGTTCTTGTCGTCGTCCTTCCAGTGCGGGTACAGCTCCCGCTTGTAGCCGTCGCGGATCTCGTCCGCGACCGGCAGTGCGGTGATGCCGTCGATGAGGGTGACTTCGTCGGCCTGGGCGGGGGAGGCGGGTGCGAGTACGGCGAAGGCGAGGGCAGCGGCCATGAGGCCACGCCGGACGTTTGTGATCATGAACCTGGTGATACCGGCTCAGCAGTGCACCGATCGAGCTGCGATCGGGCGTCTCACTCCACCGGGGGAGGGGATTCACCGCAGAACCGTGCCTGCTTCCGCCGATCCACCCGAAGTCGGTCGGCGAGGGTATCGCCGTCCCTGGCGGCCCGGGCGGCTGCGGGCATGGTGTGGGGCCAGCGCGGGGAAAGCGCACCGGAACTCCAGGTACTCCGGAGGACCGGGGTCAGTGACGCGGGGCCCACGGGTCGTCGCACCCCACCGGATCGGGCCGTTCAGGGTGGAGCATCTTTCGGACGCAGTGTCGCAGTCCCGTCTCGCCGGATTCGCCGGCGGCTGCCATCCAGGGCAGGACGTTCATGGCGTGGGCGCACTTGTCGGTGGCGAGACCGTCGACGGCGGCGCGCAGGTCGTCGGGGACGGGGTCGTCGGTGAGGCAGAGCCAGCCGATCGCGGCGGCCAGCCGGACCTCGGGCGCCTGTGTCCGATCCTCCCACCGCTCTTGCATCCACGCGGTGCTGGGCGGGTGGGGGTGCGTGCGGGTGACTTCGGCGGCGGCGAGGACCAGGGCGGCGCGGACGATCGGGTCCTGCTCGGCGGCGAGCCGGGTGCGGAAGGCGGCACGGACCGCGCAGTCGGGGTCGGTGGCGGCGGCCAGTGCGTAGGCGGCGCGGATCCGGATTGCCGGGTCGGGGTCGCCGAGAAGGGGCTGCAGGAGGGCGGTGTCGGCAGTGATCGCTGCCCGGGCGGCAGCGACCGACCAGCCCGCCGGATAGCCGGTCACCTCGACGCCGTAGTCGTCATAGAGGTCGTCGTACTGGATGTCGCCGCGGTGGAGCAGCAGTTCGTCGCGGGAGGCGACGCCGAAGTAGCGGGCGCGGGCCGGGGAGGAGACTTCGGCAAGCGCGTCGACACGGTGAGGGTGGCGGGGCTCGGCGGAGATCCGGATCAGGAACGGTACGGCGAGCACGGCGGCGGCCCTCATGTCGTTGCCGCACATGCCGCTCACAACGCCCGTTCCGGTGCGAACGGGCGAGTCGCCGGTGTGCAGCAGGTGAACGGCCTCCCTGACGTGGTCCCCCCGTGGGAAGTTCTCCCAGGGGACTTCGTCGAGCAGGAATCCGTCCTCGGCCTCTGCCCGGATGGCGGCCATCGCCGCACGCACGTCGAACGGCCCGCCCGCGAATGAAGACAGTTCCGCCCCGTCGGCCACCGTGCGAACGTTGCGCGTCGGCACCGATGTCGGTCCGCTCGGGCATGATTGGCTCCGATCAGACTCGGCGGTGGGGTGGCGTGACGTGGGCGAGTGGCGGACCGATCCGACCTTCGCGATGTGCCGGGCTCCGGCTGCGACTGTAGATCGGTTTGGGACGTGGTCTTCCAGGGCCGAGGCTTACCCTGCGTTCCATGGAACTGGATGCTGAACTCAGTGCTCTGGCAACCCAGGAGGACCTGCCCGCTGA
>NZ_JBGBPT010000157.1:0-8858 GCF_041106355.1 Streptomyces sp. BF23-19
CTCCCGGGCAGCCCGGCGGCGCAGCGCGTCCTCGTCGGTGTCGGCGTCGTAGGAGATCAGCTTCGGCAGCAGGGCGGGCAGCACCAGCGCGGGCCGGGCCAGCGCCAGGCGGGCGCGCAGCACGTCGGGCCCGGCGCCCGGGTCCAGTACGGCCCCCCGCAGCCCGAGCCGCCACAGCGCGAGCAGCACGGCGAGGGCACGCGGACCGGGACGGACGGCGACGCCGACGGTGTCCCCGGCGCGCAGGCCGCGCGCGTGCAGGGCCGCGGCGAAGGCGTCGGCCAGCTCGGCGAGTTCGCCGCGGGTGGCCCGTACCCGGGGCGCACCGGTCCGGGCGGCGGTGAGCACGGCGGGCCGCTCGGGCCGGCTGCGCAGCGCGTGGTCGAGGTGGTCCAGCATCAGCGGGGGTCGTCCGTTCCGTGCGTGCCGCTGCCCTGGTCCAGGTACCAGCGGGCGGTGCCGGCGAGCCCGTAGGCCCGCAGGCGCCGCGTCGAGTTCTCCACGACCATCTCCCGGCAGTGCGTGATCCGGTCGGTGTGGCGGCGTACGGCGTTGAGGAAGAGCCGGTCGGTCGGCGAGGGGCGCCGGGGCATGCCCCCGACGGTCAGGTACAGCTCGGCGGTGATGGCCATGTTGTTCCCGGCGTGCATGCGGTACGGCGCCCGGTAGCCGCGCCGCCGGGCGTGCTCGGGCCGCAGCCGGCCGAACAGCGCGGCGAGGGCCACCAGCGCGCCGAACCCGGCCCGGCCCAGCGGTCCGTGCTCGTCGCGGCGAGCCACGATCCGCCCACACACCAGCCCGGGGCTGCGGATCAGCGCGCCGCGGGCGGCTCCGGTCCAGCCGGGCCGGGGCAGGCAGTCGGCGTCCGTCCGGGCGAGCAGGGCCGCGCCGCGGCCGATCGCGTACCGGAAGCCGGTGTCCACGGCGGAGCCGACCCCCTTCTCCGGCTCCTCGATCACCTCCACCGGGAAGGGGGCGCCGGCCGCGAACGCGCGGGCCACGGCGCCCGTGCCGTCCGTCGAGGCGTTGTCGACGACCAGCAGGGTGAAGTCCCGGTCCCGCTGCGCGGCGAGCGCCCGCAGGGTGTCGGTCAGTCGGGCCTCCTCCTCGTGCGCCGGCACGACCACCCACATCGGCGGGGCGGCGGCCGTCACGACTTCTCCCAGACCATCGTCATGATGCTGATGCCGCCGCCCAGGCCCACGAACAACACCCTTTCCCCCGGAGCCAGTTCGTCGAAAACCCGGTCCAGCTGGAGCCCGATGCTCGCGCTCGCGACATTGCCGAGCTCGGGCACCGTCACCACCAGCTTCCCGGCCGGCACCCCGGTCAGTTCCGCGAACCGCTCCAGATACGGCACCGTCACCTGGTGCACCAGCACCTTGGCGAAGCCGTCCACGTCCATCCCCACGCGGTGCAGCGTCCGGTCGATGACGGCGGTGCCCACCTTCTCGAAGACGCCCCGCAGTTCGTGCCCGTCGCCGCGGAAGTAGGTGTACGCGTCCCCGCGCGGGTGCCGTGACCCGCCGCCCGGGATGCCCCCGACCTCCCAGTGCTCGGAGTGGGTCTCGGTGTCCACGGCGATGATCCCGCCGCGCTCCACGGCCTCCACCACCACGGCCGCCCCCGCGTCGCCGAAGGTGTATCCGGCGAAGCCGTCGCGCAGCTCCGCGAGATCGGCCGGGTCCCTGCGCACCGCCCGGCTCGGCGTCTCGCCCGTGACCACCAGGGCCCGCCGCGCCCGCCCGGCCAGGATCATGGAGCGGGCGAGGTCGATCCCGTTGACGAAGCTGTTGCAGGCGTTGGTGACGTCCAGCGCGTGGGCCCGCGAGCCCAGTTCCGCCTGCACGATGTGCGCGGTGGCCGGCTCGACCAGATCGCGGGAGGCGGAGGCGAACAGCAGCAGGTCGACGTCGAGCGGGCCGAGTCCGGCGGCGTCCAGGGCCCGCCGGGCGGCGCCCACCGCGAGGGTGGAGGCGTACACGCCCTCGCCCGCGACCCGGCGGGAGACGATCCCGGTGGCCTGGGTCAGCAGCCTCGGCGGCAGCGTCAGTCCACTGCGGCGCGCCACCTCCCGCTGGAGCGCGTCGGAGGACAGCACCTCGTCGGGCAGCAGGCTGCCGACGGCGGTTATCCCGACGCGCGGCAGCGGATCACATGGCTGAATGAACATGCACTCACGATGACAAGCCGGCCGGCCCGGGACCTGAGTACGCGTGCTCAGTTCGGCACCCCGCGCCGCACAGGCCGGCTGAGTACGGCGACCGGACGTGCGACCGCGCCCGCCCGTCCCCGTCCAACTCCGGGACATCCGAGGCCGTTTACATAGGGTGAGAACACAGGCCACAGGCCACAGGCCACGGGGGAGGACGCGATATGGCGGCACGCCGATTACCGGTGCCGGCGCAGTACCGGGACGACGCGGTGACCCGGCTGCGCCCGGGCCCTGCGCGGCGAGCTGGACCGGGCTGGGCAGGAGGGCCGCGCCGCCGAACCGGGCCTGATCCGGCGGTCGCTGGAGACCATCACCCTCGGGCTGGGCGCGGGCAGCACCGGTCTCGCCCTCGCCCAGGAGCTCGGCCGCCTCCTGGGCTGACCCGCCGCACCCGGTCGGGCCGGTTCACCTCGCCCGTACGACCGCCCGCGCGCCGCCGAAGTCCAGCTCCAGCCCCGAACGCAGCGGCACGGTCTGCCCGGGGGCGATCTCCTGCGTGCTGCCGTCCGCGCGGGTACCCGTCCACGCCGACCCCGAACGGTTGGCCAGCCCGAACTTACCCGGCCGCTGCGGATGTTCGGTCAGCTGTGCCACCAGCGTGCCGTCGCCGTAGTCGTGCCGGGCCGGTTCCGGCGCCAGGTGGTGCGCCTGCACCCGCGAGGACCGGTGCAGCATGATGTGGTGCTCGGTGCGCGGCGGGGGCGTGGTCAACACCAGCCGGGGCGGCAGCACCAGCGCGTTCCCGCAGCTCCAGCAGGAGCCCGGGGAGGCGGACCGCGGCTCCGTCATGTTCTGCTTGCCGCAGTGGGCGCAGTCCACGACCGCGTCGAGGACCGCCCGGAGCGCGTCACGCCACTGCGACTCCCGCACCCGGCCGGCCGGGTCGTGCAGGCCCCGCGTGAAGTTCCTGGTGAACAGATCGCGCAGGGAGTCGGGCACCACCGCCCAGGTCGCCAGGACGGTGGCGTGCTCCACGGGATCGGGAGCGTTGGAGCGGTCCAGCGGGTCGAAGAGGAACAGCGGGTCCTTCCCGTACAGCTTGCGCTCGGCGGCCTCGTCGAAACAGCGGATCGCCAACTCGCGCCTGCCCATCAACGGATGATGGTTCATCAACAGCATGAACAGCAGCACCGACAGGGAGTGCAGATCGCTCTGGGTGCCGGGGGAGACCCCGGGCTCGCCGCGCACCAGCTCGGGCGCCATGAACGCCATGGTCCCCGAGATGCCCGTGCTGTCGCCCTCGACCACCGCGTTGTCGTTGTCGCAGACCAGCACCTCGCCGGTGGTCGGGTCGAAGAGCAGGTTCCCCCACGAGATGTCCCGGTAGGCGATCCCGCGCGAGTGCAGCGCCTGGTACGCCTCGACCGTGTAGAGGCAGGCGGTGAGCAGGGCGCGGATCGTGGTCCGCAGCTTGCGGCGGAAGAGCAACGGCAGGCCCTTGAACCGGTCCGGGCGGATGTCCATCAGATAGCCGAAGCCGCCGCGCCCGTCGCCCACGAAGTCCCGGGGCCACAGGAAGCGGTCGTCGTCGAAGCCCCGGTCCACCAGCTGGCGGACGATGTCCTCCTGCTCCCGTGTCGCGCAGGCCGGGTAGTACCACTTGAGGGCCTGGTCGCCGGCCGCGGTGCGCACCCGGTAGACCTCCCCCTGGCCGCCGGCGCCGAGCAGGTCGAAGACCTCCACGCCCAGGCCGCTGTCGGCCGTCAGCCGGGTACCGCTGTCGAGCATGCCGCTCATTCGTCACTCCTGTACGGGTCGGTCATGTCGGCCGGATCGGCCGGGTCGGCGGCGCCACCGCCGGCGGGCGGCACTGGGCCCGGTTCGGTCAGGGCCGTCGCGGTGTGCCAGGCCGCCACCAGGGTGGTGTCGTCCCCGGAGTGCTGCGAGGCCTTGGTCAGCCACTGGGGCAGGACGGCCCGGACGCACTCCGGACCCTCCGCCGACAGCCGGTCGTCGAGTCCGGCCATGAACTGTCGGAAGCCGCTGTCCGAGGCGAAGCTCTTGGACAGCCCGTCGGTGGAGAGCGACACCAGCCGCGGCGCCCGCGCCGGGGCCGTCACCGGCGCCCAGTGCGTACGTACCCGCAGCCAGGCCTGCGGGGAGCACAGGGACTCCGTCTCGTCACCCAGATCCGCCTCGTCCGGCGCGAGCGGTACGGTCACCTGCCCGTCGTCGGTCACCACGGCCAGCTCCCCGTCGCCGAGCTGCCAGGCCGCGAAGACCCGGGGGGTCAGCACGGCGCCGACGAGCGTGCTCCCGTACAGCACCAGCTTGTCCGTCGGGGACAACCCGGGCTCGCCGTGCGAGCTGCTGCGCTCCCAGTGCCCGAGCGCCGTCTCCTGCCAGGCGCTGACCAGCTGGCGCGGCAGCGTGTACTGGGCGTAGTTCATCAACCAGGCCAGGCTGGGCGGCCGTGTCCCGCCCCGGGGCTCGGCGAGCGCGGCGAACTGCCGGGCCTGCTGGACGAACAGGTCCACGGCGAACCGGGACCCGAGATGACTGCGCGCGTGCACCGCCGATCCGTGGCCGTCGGCCACCGCCATGATCAGGGGCTGCGCGGCGGTGCCGAGGCCCTCCGCGTCGTGGTGGTCCTGATTGCGCGCCTTGTTCACGCCCTGGACGCTGCCCCGGAGCGTGTCCCAGAGCGGCAGCGGTCCGTGGATCATCAGCTCGGGCACGCTCACCACACGTCGTCATCGTCGTCGGCGAGCACGGGCGGGGCGTACGGCGGCTGCTTCACGGTCGCGTCCCCGAAGCCCGCCACCGGCTGGGAGGCCGCCTTCACCGCGGCCGTCGAGGCCCAGCGGATCGCCGCCGCCAGCTGCTTGGGGCTGTTCGCGTCCAGCGGCTGGAGCTCGGGATTGCCCAGGAACTCCTGGAGCACGTTACGGTCGGCGTCCGCGCCGATCGCGATGGCCACCCGGACCGCCTTGCGGCCCCACGGGGTCGCGTCCACCGCCCGCAGCCCCGCCTTCCAGTCGTCGGTCGGCACCCCGTCCGAGACCAGCGCCAGCACCGGCTTCAACGCCCGCTGCGGCATCGGCGGGGTGTCCAGTTCGCGCGCCGCGAGCTGGAGGGCCTCACCGAGATTGGTCATCCCGTCCACCTGGACGTCCTGCCAGGTGAACTGCTCCACCGGCACCGGGTCCTTGTGGTGCCAGCGGGCCGTCGTGGAGAACGTCATCGTGCGCAACAGCAGTTGGGCCGCCGGATTGTCCTGCGCGACGGAGAGCATCTCCGGAATCGCTTCTCTGATCGCATAGTTGAGCTGGCCGATCTTCTCGCCCTGCATCGAGTACGAGCAGTCGATCAGCCAGATGAAATGGACGGGCCGGTTCGCCATCGGCCCGCCGGGGATGTCACTCACCGCGTGTCTCCTTCAACTTCCGGTCCATTGCGGGATGTACCGCACCAGCGCCGCCACCGCGGCGGCCGCCGTCATCACGACCGCCGACACGAACAGGGCCGCCGTCATCCGTCGGCCCCGGGTGATCTGCGGGGTCATCATGGGGTGTTGCTCCTTTCCTCGCCGTGCCCGACCTGTGCGTCCTGCGTGCCCTCCGTGCCTTCCGTGTCCGGGCGGGCCCGAGGGTCCGGGTGGGTCCGGGGGTCCGCCCGGACAGGTGCGTCCGGCCGCTCCCGCCGGTCCCGGACGAGCCCTCCGACGCGCAGTCCGGTCCGGGACAGCAGCCACAGCACCGGCTCCGCCGCCCGCCGCCGCTCGCTGTCCAGGGCGCCCGCCCCGGTCGCGGCGTGGGCGCTGACCACCCAGTACCGGGCCGCCGCGAAGTCGTGGCCGAGGGCCCGGACCAGCTCGTCCAGCCCGATCTCGGCCAGCCACGCCTCCACCGGCTCCGCCGGCCGCGGCAGCGAGTCCAGCCGGTCCAACGCGTCCCGCTTGGTCACCACCGTGGCCACGGGCAGGCGCCCGCGACGGCCACCGAGCCCCTGCAGCTCGCCGGTGAACCCCGCGTACGTCTCCACCGGCCCGAGGTCGGCCGGCCGGGCGGCCTGCGCCCGCTCCGTGTCGCCCGCGTGCAGGGCGCGGCGTACGACCGGCGCGGCGAGCACGTCGGTCACCAGCAGGACCCCGTCGGCGTGCGCGAGGTAGCCCTGGCCGCGGGTCGTGTCCGCGTCCCGGAAGGACTCGCCCATCGGGTCGTACAGGTAGAGCAGCCGGCGCCGGCGGCCGTGCCCGACCAGCAGCATCAGGGCGCGCGGCTGCCCGCCCTGGGTCTTGAGGGTCCACCCGGTCCGGTTCAGCTCCTGCCCCAGGGCGTTGGCCTCGCGGAGGTCGTCGGGGGAGGCGTACTCGACCGTCAGCCGGGACTCGTGCGACCAGGACCGCAGGCCGTCGAGCACGGCGGCCAGCAGCATCGTCTTCCCGGCGGAGGTGCCCCCGATCAGCGGCAGGTGCACGACCCGGGTGGTGCCGACGGCCGGCGGCAGGTTGCGGTCGCAGTGCGGGCACCGGGCGGTGAGTGCCCGCCGCCCGGTCATCAGGGTGCTCGGCAGGGCCTTGCCGCAGCGCGCCGAAGGCGCCGGGCCGCAGCTCGCGGTGGGCGGCGCCGCAGGCCGGGCACAGGTGCACGGCCAGCGGGAACGGCCGGTAGCAGCCGGGGTAGGGGCACTTCATCCGGATGCCCAGGGCCAGCTTCCACAGTCGCTCCGCGCCCCGCCCCGCCAGGGTGGCGGCCAGGGCGGCCAGCGCGACCAGGACGATCTCCACGGCGAAGAACAACGCGACGCCGGCCAGCAGGACCGAGGCGAGCAGCGCCGACAGCAGCGCGGCCAGCGCCGTACCGGGAGCCAACAGGCGCAGCAGCAGCCGGCCGAAGCCGTTGTCGGCGAGCTCGCCGGTCTGCCCGTTACGGCCGCGCAGCAGGCGGCGGCGCACCACCAGGCCCAGCCAGTGCCGGGTCAGCAGGTACCAGACGGTCAGCGCGGCGGCCTGTCCGGCGAACCGGGCGTCCAGCCACATCTGCCCGGCCCAGTACGCGGGCCGCGCCGGCTCGGGACCGGTGTACGGGGTGATCCGCGGGTCGGTGCCGCCCGGCGGATCCGTCCGGAAGGCGGCCCAGGCGGCCGACAGGGCCAGCGCCAGGAACCGCCACAGCCCGTACCCGAGGCACACGGCGACCCCGACCACCCCGGTGAGGGCGCCGAGGATCCGTGCGATCAGCTCCGGATCCGTCACGTCAGCCCCCGTCCCCACCGGCCGTGCCGCTGCCGCCGGCGGAGCCGGAGCGGCGCCCCGCGAAGCGTTCGCGCAGGCGACCGAACGCGCCCGGCCGCTGCCAGCCGCGGAACTCGTCCGCCCAGCGCCCGCCCAGCTGGGCCAGCGACTGCTCCACCTCGGCCAGTTCGGCCGGAGTGAGGCTCCGTACGGCCGGCCGCAGCACCCCGTCGAGCAGATCCGTACGCGCCTCCTGCCAGGCCGGGCCGGCCTGCGGCTGGGAGGACCACACCGTGAAGCAGTCCGCGGCGTAGCCCGGATCCAGCCGCAGCCGGTCACGGACCGCCGGTGTGCGCGCCTGCGCCCGGTAGGCGGCCAGCAGTTCCGCGTCGTTGCTCTCGATCAGCGCCCGCAGCTCGCTGTCCGGCCGGTCCCCGGCCAGCAGCCGCGCGCACAGGGCCGCGTACGCGCTCTCCCGGGGGCCCGGCTCCGGATCCAGCGCCCGCAGGTCCAGCACCTGGCGCACCCAGCCCCCGCCCGCCGGGCCCGACCGCAGGTTCCGGGTCAGCTCCAGCAGCAGCAGCGACGGCCGCAGCCGGGCCGGGATCTCCTCCTGGAACTGGCCGAGGAGCTCCGGAGCCAGCTCCGCCGCCTCGGCGTCCCCGGCCGGGGCCCGCACGGCCGCCCGCACGAGCAACTCCCAGGTCCCGGCCTCCCGGTGGACCTGCGCCCCGGCCGCCATCAGCACCAGCCCGGCCTCGCCCGCACCCGGCGGCTCCCCATCCCACACCAGCCGCATCGCGGTCCGCAGCACCAACGGCTCCGCGTACAGCGAGACGCCCGACCCGGCCAGCAGGGCGTTCAACGCCCCGACCCGGTCCGCGGCGGCGCTCGCGGGCGCCGTCGCGGCCTCGGCGCACATCCGCAGGTGCGGTCGCGCGTCGGCCGCGGTCGGCCGTAGCGCGGTGCGCTCGAACAGCCGTCGTCCGGCGGCCGGATCACCCGCCGCCAGCGAGTCCAGCCGGTCGAGTACGAGGGCGCGCAGCACGGGCAGTTCGGCCAGCGCGGCCCGCACCCCCGACCCGTACGTCCCCTCCGGATCGGTGAGCAGCGCGAGCGCCAACTGCCGTGCGACACCGGGCAGCAGGTCGCCCACGTCCACCCCGAGCACCGAGGCCACCCGCAACAGCCCGGCGGGATGCCCCGGTTCGACCGCGGGGCCGTCCAGGGCCGCCCGCAGGCCCGGTTCCAGTTCCGTCGCGAGCCGGCCGCGCACGGCCGCGCCCAGGGCGCCCGCGGTGGGCAGGTCCGCGGGCGGCGCGCCGGTCCGTACCGCCTCGGTCAGGGTCAGGGCCACCAGCGGCTCGCACACCGCGGGCGGGGCCCAGCCGTCCAGGGCCGCCAGCAGCCGCTCGGCCCGCGCCGCGAGCTCCTTCCCCTCGCCGTCCACGTGCGCGACCAGCATCG
>NZ_JBGBPT010000158.1:0-8601 GCF_041106355.1 Streptomyces sp. BF23-19
CACCTACAGAGGCCGCCTCTTCGCGCTTGGATGCGGCACGTTCCTGGCCGGTGCATGCCGGCGCGTCGCCGACGTGGATCCGATGCACCGAGCCCTGTCCGCGCAGCCTGCCCGGCGTCAGCAGATGGCCGTCATCGGACCGCTCGGACCGCGCGAAACCGTTGGGGCCGGCAGAGTGCCGCGCTTGCGTCCCGTCGACATCGGTACCGCCACAGGATTCGAAGTCCGGCAGTGGATGCGACCACTACGGCGGTGAGACGAGGCCGGCCAACAGCTCCGCGAAGACCTGCGGACGGCTGAAGTAACCGATGTGCGAGGAGGCCAGCGTGTGCACTTCGAAGGGGTTGTGCGGTGTCAGCGCGTCCGCTTTACGGATCATGTAATCCTGGACGGCCGGAGGAATGCTCCTGTCGGCGGCGAGCCGGACGAAGGTGTGCGGTACGCGTCCCCATCCGTCGGCCCGGACCACCGCACCCGGCTCCAGAATCGCGTAGTTCTCGTCCGGGTCCAGGGAGTCCAGCAGCAGCCGGAACTGGTGGTCGGTGGAGTCGGCCATGACCGCGGCCTTCAACTCGGCGAACAGTTGCGGGTCGGCGTGCGCACTGCGCCAGTTCAGCCGGACCACGCCCTGGCCCTGGCCGTCCGGGTAGGGCACGGTGATCCGCGCGGCCAGGGCGTCGAGCAGGTTGTCGTCGACCACGTCCCACGGCTCGGTGAGCATGGCCGGGTCGCTGAGACAGAGCGCCGACAGGTAGACCACGCGGTGAAGCAGTTCCGGTGCGGCGTTGGCGACGGCGCTGATCGTCAGACCGCCGAAGCTGTTGCCGACCAGGACGACGGGCCCCGCTGCGCTGAGGCGGCGGATGACGGCCAGCACGTGGCGCACGTTGTCCTGCAACGTGACACCCCGGATCGGGGAGGGGGCGGCGCCCAGCGCGGTGACGTCCTGCGGCTGCCGGTAGTAGGCGGCGGGGCCGTCGGCGAGGTCGCCGTGGCCGGGCAGGTCGACGGCATGCGAACGGTGCCCGAGCAGGGCCAGTTCGTTCTGCAACGGGCCCCAGGCCCGGGCGTTGCTGGAGCCGCCGTGAACGAATACGAAGGTAGGGCGCAAGGTTGCGCGCATGGTGAAGATCCTCGTCATCCTGAGGTGAACGGTGGACGTGGGACCTGGTGTCGGCGACGGCCGACACCACGGTCAGAGCGTCGACCGGGTACGGGCGGCGTGCCAGTTGTGGATGACGGAACACATGAGGGTGATCATAGTGCGCCCCGGCCGAAGTGGCGGAAGGATTCGGCACGTCAGCGGTGGATCGCCGCGTACCCGGTGAGGTACCCGTGTCGAGAGTGCGGATCCCTTCGCAGGGCTGACCGCCGGCTGCCGGGCCGCTCGGGCGGGTCGCAGATATCCTGGTACCGAGGTCGGGGGCTTTCCTCGTCCGGAGGGCAGCACAATGCGGCGTCGATACCTCATGCTCCTTGCAGCCCCGCTCCTCGCCTCCTCGGTGGCTCTCGCCCCCGCCCACGTGGCGCAGGTCGGAACCGCCGGGACGAGCGGGGTCAAGCAGGCGGTGAAGGTCACCAAAGTCGAAGTGGTCACCCTGCTGAAGTCGGGGGAGACCGTCGAGTGCAACGGCACTCCCGTGGCCATGGCCTTCGACGGAAAGATCACGGCGACCGGGCCGGGCACGGTCCGCTACCACTGGACCGTGAACGCCGGCCGCGCCCGCCTCTCCCCGGGATCCTTCGCCTTCGGCGCGGGCACCTCCACCAAGGTCGTCCTTCAGGTCGTGGACATGCCGGCGCCCAGGAACGCCAAGGCGGTGACCGGATACGTCACGCTCCACCTGCCGGACCAGAAGAAGAGCGTCCGCAGCGAGCAGGTGACGTTCCCCTGCAAGAAGTGAGCCCTGGTTCTTCTTGCGCGTCAGTAACAGCTTCGGAGGGCCCCGCCGGAACAAGACGGCAGGTGATGCCTGGGGACGGCAGCGGGCGGGCGCCGGCGAGTCCACCGGCGGGTCCGTCCGGGCCACCCTCGGCGTTATGGTTCTCGGCCCACGCGGCCGGCGCAGGCACAGCCTCGCTCAGCTTTGGTCAAGCGAGGTATACCCGCTGGCGTGCCCGGCCCGCTGCGACCGGGCGGCCGCCTGCCCGGTCAGCCAGCACTGACGCCTCAGCATCACCGTCCTTGCCCCACCGCAGCGGTGCCCAGTAACCATCACCGCGAGCAGGCAGCCACCGCTCCGGAAATCATTTATGTCGAGGATGACCTGTGGGCGGTGGTCGAACCGCTGTTGTCGAGTGTGGAGCATCGGACCCGCTATCCCGGGCGGAAGCGGCATCCGGAACGGCTGGTGTTCCAAGGCATCCTGTTCGTCCTTCACACCGGAATCGCCTGGGAACATCTTCTGCCCCAGGAACTCGGGTTCGGCTCGGGAATGACGTGCTGGCGCCGCCTGGCTGAGTGGACCGAGGCCGGCGTCCGGCCCCGGCTCCACGAGGTCCTCCTGGCCAAACTCCGTCGTGCGAACCTGTTGGACTTCTCCCGGGCGGCAGACGACGGCTCCCACATCCGAGCGCTAAAGGGGGCTTCCAGGCAGGACGAAGCCCTGTCGACCGGGGCAGAGCGGGCAGCAAGCACCAGTTGATCACCGACGCCACCGGCATCCCGCTCGCCGCCACCCTGACCGGAGGCAATCGCAGCGACGCCACGCAGCTCATCCCGCTACTCGAAGCCATTCCGCCCGTGCGCGGCAAGCGGGGCCGACCTCGGCGCCGCCCCTACGCCGTCCTCGGTGACCGAGGCTACGACCACGACAAGTACCGCCGCCTTCGAATCCGCTGGGAAATACGTGACGACATGCATGAAGCCTTTTTCACCCTTGGATGCACCCTCATCTGCTGGCGACGCCTGAAGTCATCAGATGAGGTGTTCTAGCCGCCGAGCTTGTCCAGGACGGCCAGAGCGCGCGATCTTCGTAGCAGGGCAATCGGGCCTGAGGCGCAAAACAAATCTCAGGGAAGTCCGGGGTCGGCGGGCGTTCGCCCCCCGGACCGCCACCCTGGTGAACCAACCGGCGTGTGGAGCAGGCGCGTTGACTTCGTGCGCGGGATGCAGGGCGGCGCTGCCGTGATTTCGGGGGCGGCAGGGGTCATCACGCCACAGGGGTGATTTATCCTGTATGTGATTTTCGGGTGTTTATGGAGTCCGTGAGCGCGCGGTCCTGTACCGCGATTCCTGCCTGGAACGCGATTAGGCGGAACCCGCGGGCCCGGGTCAGCATGAAGACATCCCCCTGCACCCCAGGCGGCCCCTGACCGGGCCGCATCAGGCGTGACCTGAACCTGCCCCGGAAGGACTCCGATGCGCGTACCCGCCCCTCGCGACCTGCCCGCCCTGCCCTACGCACATCGTCTCGAACCGTTCACCGGGGACCTGGAGCGGGAGGAGGTCTACGAGTGGCTCCACATCGACAACCGCGCCTTCGACGACGTCGACGGCGGCATGACCCGCTTCAGCGAGTCGGCCCTGTCCTCGGTGACCTTCACGGGCGGCCGGTTCCGGCGCGCACGCTTCGACACGGTATGGATGCACAACATCCGCACCGTGGGCAGTGACCTCGCGGAGACCACCTGGCTGGACACCGAATGCCTCTCCAGCCTCCTGGCCGGCACCCAACTCCACGGGACCCAGATGCGCCGCGCCGTCTTCCACCACTGCAAGTTCGACTCGGTCAACCTGCGTGCGGCTCAGCTGGCGAACGTCACCTTCGTCGACTGCCTGCTGCGTGACGTCGACTTCGCAGGCGCGACCCTGACCGGCGTCTCATTCCCAGGAACGACGCTCGACGGAGTCGACCTCACCAAAGCCACCCTTACCCGAGTAGATCTCAGCGAGGGGACCGCACTGGGCATCACCTCCGGCGTGGCAGCCCTCAAGGGCGCCACCATCAGCACTCCCCAGCTGCTCGACCTCGCCCCGGCCCTGGCCCAGCACATCGGCCTCACTGTCAAGGACGCCTGACCCCACAGCCTCATGCCCCCGAGCCCGTTGTGCCGCTCATTTCGTTAGCCGTTCTTCGAAGCGATCCCATTCGGTTGCTGGGTAGGCTCCCGGTTGTGGCGGGGATGTTGAGCGGCTGGTGCCGGATGAGTTGTGGGAGCTGTTTCAGCGGGTGGTGCCGGAGGTGCCGTCGCGGCCTCGGGTGGTGGCCGGCGTCGGCATGGTGAGCGGGAGGTGCCGGCGGCGATTCTGTTCGTGGCTACGTCGGGGTGTACCTGGCAGCGACGATCGTCGGCGCGATCACCGACACCCACCCTGACCCACCCGCAGCTCCTCGTCCTCGGCCGCCACGACCAGGGCGGCCCGACCGCGCGCGGTCGGTCGGACCGTCCCGCTGCGCCCGGACGCCGCCCGTCAGGTCGCCGAGCACCTCACCGCGGCCGCGCCCGGACACCCGTAGGAGGGCGTGCGCTTCCCCGCGACGTGGGGGAGCCGCGATGTCCTCGACACCACCCTCGTCCAACCCGCCCTGGTCGGCGAGATCAGCGCCGACCGCGCCATCGACCGCGGCGGCGTCTTCCGTCACCCGCTCCGGTTCCAGCGGCTACGCCTGGACATGACCACGGAGGGCGTTCCCCGGTTCGGAGGGCATGGCGTGGAGATGGTGGAGCGGCTGCCGTTGGGGATGCGGACCCCCGGCGCGGTGACGTACGCCCGGTGCGCGTAGTGCGGAGCACTCGGTGAACTCGTCCTCGAGGGCGGGCGGCTGGACCTGGCGATGGCCCGGGCCGGGGATCACGTCCGCGAGACGCAACCAAGCGTGAATGTCCCCGAGGTACCGGACACGCTTCGCCGAGGGTCGTGATCTCTCAGAACCACTCATTCATGAGAAGGACCGAGGTTCTCCGTGTCGGCAATAGTGGCCCATCGGCGTGTGAGACGGCGGCATGCGTGGACGAGTTCGGGTGGGTGGAGCTCGGTG
The DNA here is from genome assembly GCF_041106355.1 of Streptomyces sp. BF23-19. Lineage (NCBI taxonomy): Bacteria > Bacillati > Actinomycetota > Actinomycetes > Kitasatosporales > Streptomycetaceae > Streptomyces > Streptomyces sp. BF23-19. The sequence goes on from NZ_JBGBPT010000158.1 coordinate 4,983, forward strand.
AGTTCGGTGTCGAAAGTAGCGAGGATGCCGGCGATGCCGGCCCAGGACCAGGCGCCGAGAGTGAGCCGGCAGTAGTCGGTGTCGAGGTGTTCCACTACGGAGCCGCCAGGTGCCCAGCGGGCCACGATGTGAGCGGGCAGGTTGAGCCGGGCGGTGCCGGTGCATTGCCAGACGGCGGGGGTGTCGCCGCGGTCGTGGGTGCTCATCACGAAGTGGGCGAGGTCGGGGTGGGGAAGCGCGCGGGCGGTGAAGCATTGTGTGGTGGGGCGGGGGTGCAGTCGATCGACGCGGCGCACTCGCCATTCATTGTCGGTGAGGTCGTAGGCGACCAGATACCACCGGGCGGCCCAGAAGACCAGGTGGTGTGGCTCAATGCGGTGGGCGGGCAGGTAGTCGGGGTCACTGGGTTCGGGGCGTGTGCCGTCGGGACGCAGTGTCTCGGTGACGAGTAGGTGGCGGTGGCGTACCGCGGTTCCGACGGCGGTGAGGGCGGCCGGGTCGATGGGGGGCGCGGGGAACTCCCAATAGTTCTGCAGCCGCGTCAGGCGCAGGGATTCCATGGATGCCCGCAGCGCAGGGGGCATGACCTGGTGCAGAGCCGTTAGTGCCCGCGCCGCGTCGTCCCTCAGGCCGAACATCGTACTTGGCGCGGTCTGCAGGGCCACCGCGACCGCGAGGGCTTGGTCATGGTCGAACAGCAACGGCGGCAGGGTTCGCCCGGCTCCGAGCCGGTAGCCGCCATCGGGGCCGTGGATGGTAGCGATCGGGTAGTCGAGCGCGCGCAAAGTTTCGATGTCGCGGCGGACGGTGCGTTCGCTGGTCCCGAGCCGGGTGGCGAGCTCGCGCAGCGACCACCGCCGTCCTGATCCGAGCAGAGACAACAGCCGTAACGCCCGGTGTGAGGTGTTCGCCATCGTCCCATCATGACCCGTAGTGGCCACTCGGTGTCCACTACCGGTGTCAGGGTGCGTTCTGTCCAGTGAGCAGCGGAGGAAAGGACGGTGTCGGGTATGCGGGTAGTCGTGGTTGGTGGCGGGATCGGCGGGCTTGCATTGGGGGCGGGGCTGCGTCGCCGGGGGTTCGAGGTGGCGGTGTTCGACCGAGACACCGATGTGGCCGCGACGGGCGGCTACCACATCACCCTGGATGAGCGGGCGCAGTCGGCGCTGACAGATCTGGTGGAACCGAAGGTCATGCAGCGGCTGTTGGCATCGGGGTCGGCGCTGCGACTGCGCGAGCGCGACGCGTTCTGGGATCGCCGCGGCCGGCTGCTGGGCCACGGGCCGGACCTCAGCGACAGTGCGAGTATCGACGTCGATCGGATCACCCTGCGGATGCTGCTGGCCGAAGCCGTCGGAGATGGCCTGCACTTGGGATGCAACGTGTCCGGCGTCGGCCACGATGACCACGGCGCGCCCCGAGTGCTGTTCACCGACAGGGCGCCGGTCTCAGCGGACCTGGTGGTGGGCGCGGACGGCACCCACTCGGTGGTCGCCCGCCACCTGGCGGGAGGCCCGACCAACAGTCCGGCGGGCATCATCGGGTTCTCCGGCCGCACCCTCCGGCGAGACCTCAGCCCCGGCGAGCAGCAGCGGCTTGGGCCACGATCGGGGCTGGCGATCGGGCTGCGCGGCGGAGCGCTCTACATCGGCTTCCTCGACCCGGTCGGCAACACCGCGCTCGACGCTCCCGAGTTACGGATGTCGGTCACCACCGGACCCACCTACATCTGGGGCGCCATGTTCCCCGAATCCACCAGCACCGATTCCCTGCGCGTCCTTCGTGGCGGCGAACTGCAGGCCGCGCTGCTCGGCCGATTCCGCGAGCGGGGCTGGGCCGCGCACACACTCGAGGTCATCGCCCAAGCCGACCCGCACAGCGTGGCCGGATTCCGCTTCAACGCCGCTTCCACCCGCGCGGAGGATCTCGCGCCCTGGCCTGCGGGTCGTATCACCGCGCTGGGCGACGCTGTCCACGCCACACCGCCCACCGCCGGAATGGGGGCGGGCGCGGCCATCCGCGACGCCGCCGGCCTGCTCACGCACGTCAGCGCCGCCGCCGACGGCACCTCCACCCTCACCGACGCAGTGCACCATTTCGAGGCCGGCATGCGCCGGCGCGGCAGCGAAGTCCTCACCCTGGCCATGAAGACCGTCCGGTGGATCCTGGCCACCGACACCACACTCGGCGCCGCAGCCACCGTCGTGAGCACCCCGATTCTGGCCGCAGCCGCCCGGCTACGTCACTGACGAGCCGCGCGACGCCCATGCCTTGCACTCGAGCTCTCTCGTGCCCGCCGCAAACCAGCTCCAAGACGGTTCCGTGTCTCGGCTGGACCGTTCGCCGGAAGGTCGGCTGCATGCCGCCTGGGCACCGTGAAGGGCAGTCATCAGTCCCGCATGCGACGAGCGGCCCGGTGACAGCTACGAGAGCGGAGGCCGCTCGGAGCAGTGGGGCCGCCTTCCAGGGCGATTGAGGCCCCGTCAGTGTGCCGGCGGCCTCACCCTTCTTCCGGTTCCCTCGCCGTCACCAGCAGTTCGGAGTACGAAGGCGAGGAACCCGCGGCCTTGCTCAGGGTCCGCGAACGAATGCCAGAGGCGTTCGCGATCTCCGAGGTCTCCAAAGCTCCCCAGGGGTCCAAGACCCTGTCCGAGACCCTGTCCGACATGAGCTCGACCGAGGCGTTCAGGAGTGCGGCCTCAGCCTGATCCGCCGCAGGTCGGGCCTGTTCAGCGATTGCCCGTAGAAGAGTCGGCGCCGCGGCTACAGGTGGGCCAGGCGCTCGAGCACGGGGTCGGCCGGCTCGGCGTAGAAGTCGACACGGTACTGGGCCTGGAGGACCTGGGCGCAGATGGTCAGCAGGCGCCGGAGGAGGTGCACAACGGCTTCGCTCAGGATTGCGTGGGGGCGCGATCAAGGATGGTCGGGTGGGGAGAGGAAAGCGATCAATGCCGCTGCAGACCGGGCTCGACTCTTCGTACGTCCGCTTACGAGACGAATCGTGGGCCAAGGCGGCGGCCCTGAACGGGCGCAACGTGGCCCGCGTGGTGCCGCCCGGTTTCCCGGTGCAAGACCGCGAGGTTGTCGGAGAGCTCAACCAGGACTCGGGATTCCTCGTCGATCCCGATCCACGGCCGGCTGCCGAGGCGGTGGCGTCGGCGTTCTTCACGGCGGTTCAGAACAACGCCGACGCGCTGCGCGCCCGTTTCGCCGTGAGGGACGCCGGTTCACCCCGCGCTGGCAGTCGTCCCCGAGCCTTGCCTCGACCGGCCGGCATCTGACCGACCTCTACCCCGCAGAGGTTTCCGGCGAGCTCGTGGCCGCGCTGGAGGAGGCCGGGCTTGCCCGCTGGGAGTCCTGGTCGGACCCCGGCAGACCTCGTGGGTAGTCGTGGACCCGGCCCTGACGTGGGCGTACAAGTGCGCGCTCACCCAGGAACTGGCCCGGCAGACGGCGTTCGCGCCGGTCACCGACCAGCTGGAGGCCCACACCGCGGCGGGCAACTGGACGCTTCGAGGCGCACAGGCGAGGTTGTGGGGGCTGCCGTGCCCGGGGTTGTCGGGGTGTGGGTCGGGCACGGCGGTGGGGTTCGGGGGTCAGGCGAGGGCGAGGCTGATCT
>NZ_JBGBPT010000159.1:0-7884 GCF_041106355.1 Streptomyces sp. BF23-19
GGGGGGGGGGGGGGGGGGGTGTAGCGGAGGCCGCCGCCGGTGTCGGCGCTGCCGGCCGAGGTGGCGGCGGGCAGGGTGCAGCCGGGGTCGGGGTGTTCTGTGTCGGCGTCGCCCGCGGTGTGCACGCCGGGGGAGAGGTCGGTGAGGCTGTGGCTGCTGGGGGCGAGGAGGACGGTGCGGCCGCCGGAGAGGTCGATGGCCGAGCGGATGACGCCGCGTTGGGTGGCGCCGAGCCGGTCGGGGTCGGTGACCAGGAGGGTGGTGCGGGGGCCGGCGGCGTCGGCCGCCTCGCGGGCGGTGGTGACCACGCGGGTGGTGACGCCGCGTTCCTTCAGGAGCTCGGCGACGGCGTGGCTGCCGAAGGGGTCGGTGGTGCGGGGGTCGAGGTAGCCGTGGCGGGAGCCGGAGTTGAGGGCGGCCGTGGCGATGACGCCGGCGGCGAGGACGGCAACGGCGGCGAGGGCGCGGCGGATCCGGCGGATGCGGCGGGTGCGCGAGTCGGCGTCGGCGTCGGTGTCGCCGGGTGCGGGGGCGGGGAGGGGGGCGGTGCCCTCGGGCTCCCGTGCCTCGAACGCGGGCGGGGTCGACATCGCCGTCGGTGCGGCCGGGTCGGTGGGGCCGGTCATGCGGTGGGTCCCGTCAGCAGCGGCTTCGCGCGGTCCAGGGTGAGGTCGAGGGTGCGCAGGCGGGCGTACGTATCGGCGTCGGCGGAGCGGCCGCCGTAGGTGACGTCGTCGAAGGTACGGGCGGCGGCGCGGAGTTCGGCGGCGTGGTCGGGGAGGGAGACGGCGGCTTCGGCGGCGGCCTCGTCGGCGGTGCGGCCGGGGCGCGGGTCGAGCAGGGTGCGTTCCTCCAGGGAGCGGACGACGGCGCGCATGCGTTCCTGGACGGCCTCGGTCCAGCGGCCGGCGGCGGCGTGGGCGTCGGCGGCGGTGCGGTGATCGGCGGCGCTGCGGGTGCCGTCGGTGAAGAGGACGCCCGCGCCGGTGGTGATCCGGCCGGGGGTGCCCAGGCGCCACCAGAGGGCGCCGACGGCGAGGACGACGAGGACGAGGATCACGAAGAGGCCGAAGCCCCCTCCGGGGGTCGCCCCGGAGGCGGCGCCGAGCAGGTCGTCGAGCCAGTCGAAGAACTTGCGCAGGGCGCGGTCGAACAGGCTCGGGTCGTTCTCGTGGTACATCGGCTTGGACAGCTCGCGCTCGGCCGCTTCCCTGGCGGGTTCGCGCGGTGTCGTCACCGGTGGTGTCTCGGCGCTCGGCAGGAGCGCCGTGGCGCGGGTGATGAGGCCCCCCGTACTCATCATCTGTGCGTCAGCCTCCGGTCGTGCCGTAGTTCTCGAGGCCGGCGGCCCGGGCGAGCTCCAGGTCGAGTCCCTCGCGGCGGATGCGCTGGTCGACGTAGAGCAGGACGGTGACGCCGGACTGGAACGGCATGACGATGGTCTGCGCGATGATCAGGCCGATCGCGGGGGCGATCAGTGCGCCCCAGTTGTTCATGCCGCTGCCGTCCTCCAGGGCGTCGAGGCCACCGCTGAAGACGAGGAGGCTGAGGATCTGGAACGGGGCGACGATCATCGCCGAGATGAAGAAGGCGATCATGGTGGTGAGGATCGTGATGCCGAAGATCCGCCACCAGGTGTTCTTGACCAGCTTCGAGGAGCGGGCGAACGCCTTGAAGACCGAGCTCTTCTCCAGCATCAGGGCGGGCGAGGCCAGGCTGAACTTGACGCCCAGCCAGACCAGGAGCGGCACCCAGACGAAGACCCCGAGGATGACGAGGCCGACGTTGTCGGTGAGGGCGCCCGGCAGGATCAGGACGGCGCCGAGCAGGACGGCGCCGAGGGCCAGCAGCAGGGTGAGCCCGATCAGGCGCAGCAGCTGGGGGCGGGACTCGCGCCAGGCGCCGGAGACCGAGGACTGCTGGCCGAGCACGGCGCGGCTGAAGACCATCGTGAGCATCGCGGTGACCACGATCGTTCCGAGGGCCTGGATGAACTGGATCACCACGGAGGCGCCGAGGGTGCTGCCGAGCGAGTCGAAGACCTCTTCGGGGCCGGCGTCCGGGTTCGCGGCGAAGGTGATGTCGTCCAGCATGAACTTCTGCACGATCACGCTGATGACCTGGACGACGGTGGCCACGACGAGGGTGATCGGCAGGACCGAGCGCCAGTGGGTGCGCATGGTGGCGACGGCGCCGTCGAGGATCTCGCCGAGGCCCAGGGGCCGCAGCGGGATCACACCGGGCTTGGCAGCGGTGTGATGGCCCCACTGGCCGGGGCCGCCCGGGTAGCCGTACTGGGGCCCGTACTGGCCCGCCTGGGGGGTGCCTGGCTGCTGTCCCCAGCCCGTGGTGGGCTGCGGCTGGGCCTGCGGGGCCTCGGGCGTGGTGCCCGGGCTCGACCACTGACCGGGCGGCGGCTGCTCGGCGGACCACTTCGGGCCGCCGGTGGGCTGGTCGGGCGCTGCGGGCTGTTGCGCGTCGCCGTCGGTGCCCGGCCGCTCGCCGTCGGACGGAGAGGATCCGGGCGAAGCCCAGCCCGGAGAGTCGTTCATCGTCACTCCTTCATGTGCGCCTGCCGCGGCGGGGCGCTGGTCGCTGCCATCGTGCCACGTAGGGGGCCCGAACGGAGTAGGGGGTGGGCGGCGGATCGGGCGCGGTGGCGGGGTGGAGAGGGCCGGTTCGGGAGGATCCTGACCGGTCGGTCGATCCCGGGCGGTGCTGCGGGGTCTTCGCAGCCCGTACCTTCAATAGTCGACCCGATCGAGGGCAGACTGGTGGAGCTGATCTCCACGCAGGTCCGAGGGTCGATTTCCAGCCCTTTTGGCTGTGGGACAGCTCACCGCCGGGTAACGATTAGCTAATGGGATGATGTCAAGCATGAAGGGACGAGTCCTTGTCGTCGACGACGACACCGCGCTGGCCGAGATGCTCGGCATTGTGCTGCGTGGAGAAGGTTTTGAGCCGTCGTTCGTAGCGGACGGCGACAAGGCGCTGGCGGCCTTCCGGGAGGCGAAGCCCGACCTGGTGCTGCTGGACCTCATGCTGCCCGGAAGGGACGGCATAGAGGTGTGCCGGCTCATCCGGGCCGAGTCCGGCGTGCCGATCGTCATGCTCACCGCCAAGAGCGACACGGTGGACGTCGTCGTGGGCCTGGAGTCCGGGGCCGACGACTACATCGTCAAGCCGTTCAAGCCGAAGGAGCTGGTGGCCCGTATCCGGGCGCGTCTGCGCCGGTCGGAGGAGCCCGCGCCCGAGCAGCTGGCCATCGGTGACCTGGTCATCGACGTGGCCGGGCACTCGGTCAAGCGGGAGGGCGCTTCCATCGCCCTGACCCCGCTCGAGTTCGACCTGCTGGTCGCCCTCGCGCGCAAGCCCTGGCAGGTCTTCACCCGTGAGGTGCTGCTGGAGCAGGTCTGGGGCTACCGGCACGCGGCGGACACCCGCCTGGTCAACGTGCATGTGCAGCGCCTGCGCTCCAAGGTCGAGAAGGATCCGGAGCGCCCCGAGATCGTCGTGACGGTGCGTGGTGTCGGCTACAAGGCCGGACCCAGCTGACGTGCAGTCCGGCACCTCCGGCATGTCCGGCAGGGTCCCGGGCGGCTTCCGTCCGTGGAAGTTGCGCCTCGGCCGGCTGTTCCGGGACCGTGCGTCGAGCAGCCGCGTCCTACGGCTCTTCGTACGTCTGGCGCGCCGGCCGCTGCTTCCGGCTGTCCGCCTGTGGCGGCGCAACATCCAGCTCCGGGTGGTCGCGGCCACCCTGCTGATCTCGCTCGCCGTGGTCCTCGCCCTGGGCTTCGTCGTCATCGCCCAGGTCAGCAAGGGTCTCCTCGACGCCAAGGAGGAGGCGGCGCAGAGCCAGGCCGCGGGCGGGTTCGCGGTGGCGCAGGAGAAGGCCAACGCCCCGGCCACGGTGGACGGGCCCGACGCCACCGACAACAAGGTCGGCCGGGACGCCAGTACCTGGATGAACTCCCTGGTCAAGCAGTTGGCCAGTGGTGGCCAGACCGCCTTCGAGGTCGTCGCGCTGGGCGCGGGCACGGGCGATGAGGCGCTGCCCGGGACGCAGGGCGTCAAGGGGGCCCGGGCCTCCGGGAACGTGGACCCGACCGCCAGCGTCCCGCTGGGGCTGCGCCGGGCCGTCAACCATGCCACCGGCGCCTTCAAGACCTTCTCCGAGATCCGCTACACCAGCGGGGACGGGGCGAAGGAGCCCGAGCCGGCGCTGGTCATCGGCAAGCGTCTCTCGGACATCAACGGCGACCCGTACGACCTGTACTACCTCTTCCCGCTCACGCAGGAGGAGGAGTCCCTCAACCTGATCAAGGTCACCATCGTGACCGCGGGTCTGTTCGTCGTCGTCCTGCTCTGCGGTATCGCCTGGCTCGTCGTACGCCAGGTGGTGACCCCTGTCCGGATGGCCGCCGGGATCGCCGAGCGGCTCTCGGCCGGGCGGCTCCAGGAGCGGATGAAGGTCACCGGTGAGGACGACATCGCGCGTCTCGGCGAGGCCTTCAACAAGATGGCGCAGAACCTCCAGAACAAGATCCAGCAGCTGGAGGAGCTGTCCCGGATGCAGCGCCGCTTCGTCTCGGACGTCTCGCACGAGCTGCGCACCCCGCTGACGACGGTACGGATGGCCGCCGACGTCATCCACGACGCCCGGGTCGACTTCGACCCGATCACCGCGCGCTCCGCCGAACTGCTCGCCGGGCAGCTCGACCGCTTCGAGTCGCTTCTGGCCGACCTGCTGGAGATCAGCCGGTTCGACGCCGGGGCCGCGGCCCTGGAGGCCGAGCCGATCGACCTGCGTGACGTCGTACGCCGGGTCATCGACGGCGCCGAGCCGCTCGCCGAGCACAAGGGCACCCGGATCCGGGTCCTGGGCGACACCCAGCCGGTCATCGCCGAGGCGGACGCCCGGCGGGTGGAGCGGGTGCTGCGCAATCTGGTCGTCAACGCCGTGGAGCACGGCGAGGGACGCGATGTGGTGGTTCGGCTGGCGTCCGCGGGCGGTGCCGTCGCCGTCGCCGTACGGGACTACGGGGTCGGGCTGAAGCCCGGCGAGGCCACCCGCGTGTTCAACCGGTTCTGGCGGGCCGACCCGGCGCGGGCGCGCACGACCGGCGGGACGGGCCTGGGCCTGTCCATCGCCGTCGAGGACGCCCGGCTGCACGGTGGCTGGCTGCAGGCCTGGGGCGAGCCGGGCGGCGGCTCGCAGTTCCGTCTGACCCTGCCGCGCACGGCCGACGAGCCGCTGCGGGGCTCGCCCATCCCGCTGGAGCCCGAGGACTCGCGGGCCAACCGCGCCAACCGGGCCCGGGCCGCGGCCGAGGCCGCGGGCGGCGCGCGGGAGCGTACGCCCGCGGAACCGGGCGACCGTTCGTCGATACCGCCGCGCTCGCCCGTCGCCGGTGCGATGCCGGTACCCGCCGACCCGACGGCCCTGCCGGGGAACGGGGCCAGGGTCGTGGCCCGCCCGGCCGACGAGGCACAACAGGAGGACCGAGCCGATGGACGCTGAGCCCTTGGACGCGCGGGCGGGGCGTGCGCGGGTGCGGCGCCGGCGGCTGCGTACCGTACGGGCGTACGCCTTCGGGGCGGCCGGGCTGCTGCTCGCCGGGTGTGCCTCCATGCCGGACAGCGGTGACATCCGCCCGGTGCAGGCTTCGCAGGGCGTGGACTCGCAGGTGCGGGTGTTCGGCGTACCGCCCGCGGACAAGGCCACCCCGGCGGAGATCGTCGACGGCTTCCTGGAGGCGATGACCAGCGACGACCCGCAGCTGGAGACCGCCCGCAAGTACCTCACCGAGGCCGCCGCGAAGAACTGGAAGCCCGGCTCGGCCGTCACCGTGCTCTCCTCCGGACTCAACCGGGTTCCCAACCGGGGCGAGAAGGACCCCGAGGGGCCCCGCTGGAAGGTGACGGGCAAGAAGCTCGCGACCGTCGACGAGCACAGCGCGTACCAGCCGCAGACCGGGGCCAGGGAGTACGAGGAGTTCCTCCAGCTCGTCCAGAACGAGGACAAGCAGTGGCGGATCTCGACCCCGCCGAGCGGGCTGGTGCTCAGCGAGTCGGACTTCCAGCGCATCTACATGCCGGTCAACAAGTACTACTTCGCGGGCGGCACGCTCGTCGCCGACCCCGTCTACGTGCGTCAGCGCACCGATCCGGACTCGCGGATGGACCCGACCACGCAGACCGTGCAGTCGCTGCTGGCCGGGCCTTCGCGGTGGCTGGCCCCGGTCGTGGAGTCCAGCTTCCCCACCGGTACGGAACTGAGCCCGGGCACCAAGTCCCTTTCGTACGACGGGCAGAACACGCTGCGCGTGCCGCTCAACGAGAAGGCCGAGAACGTCGCGCAGCCGCAGTGCAAGAAGATGGCCACCCAACTCCTGTACACGGTCAAGGATCTGACGGGTTCCCGGCTGGACCAGGTCGAACTGGTGCGGGCCGGCGGCAAGTCGACCTCGCTGTGCTCGGTGAGCGAGGTGAGCGCGACCGCGATCGCGGGACGGCCCAAGATTCCCGAGTTCCAGTACTTCGTCGACAACGACAAGCGGCTGGTCCGGATGAAGTTGGACACGAGCAGCGAGGACCAGCAGGCCCGGTTCGAATCGGTGCCGGGGCCGCTGGCCACGCCTCCGGGGTTCAAGGTCAGATCGGCGGCGGTCTCGCACGACGAGCGGCGGGCGGCCGTGATCTCCGAGGACGAGCACGCGCTGTACGTCGTCGCGCTGGTCGGGGGCGGGACGATGCCGCAGCCGTTGCCGATCGGCAAGGGCGGCAAGGCGGCGCTGCTGACCGCGCCGAGCTGGGACGCTTCGGGTGATCTGTGGGTCGCGGACCGCGATCCGCAGGCCCCGGGGCTGTGGCGGGTGCCGGGTGGTGCCGGAACGCCGGAGAAGGTGCAGGTGGCGGGGCTGGACGGGCGGAAGATCGCCTCTCTGAAGGCGTCCGCGGACGGGGCGCGGATCGCGCTGCTGGTGGAGCAGCCCGACGGCAACAAGGTGCTCTACGTCGGGCGGATCGAGCGGCCCGACGGCAAGACGGACTCCTCGGCGGTGTCGGTGCGCGAGCTGCGCCCGGCGGCCCCGCAGATGGTCGACGTGACGGCGATGAGCTGGGCGCCGCGCGGGCGGCTGCTGGTGGTGGGCCGGGAGAACGGCGGCGTGCAGCAGGCCCGCTACATGCTGGCCGACGGCTCGATGGTCGCGGCGAGCCTGCCGGGTGCCACCGGGCTGTCGGAGGTGGCGGTCGCGGCCACGGAGGACGAGGCGAAGCCGAAGCCGGTGGTCGCCTACTCGGAGGACGGGATCGTGTGGCTGCCGCCGGGGGCGCAGTGGCGCACGGTGGCGGGCGGCCGGTCTCCGGTGTACCCGGGCTGACCTGCCCTCGCGTACGGGCCGTCCACAGGGGTCGCGGAGTGTCGCCGCGTCGTCCACAGGGGTCGCGGGGTGGTGCCGCGCCCGTCAGTGTGGAGCCATGCGGGGTTGGTGGCAGGAGCTCGCCGGGCTGGTCCTGCCGGTGGACTGCGCCGGCTGCGGGGCGGTGCGGGTGCTGGTGTGCGCCGAGTGCCGGGATGAGCTGAGCGGGGCCGTGGAGGGGCCGGTGCGGCCGTCTCCGCGGCCCGCGGGGCTGCCGGTGGTACGGGCCGCCGCCGTGTACGAGGGGGCCGTACGGAGCCTCCTGCTGGCGCACAAGGAGCGCGGGGCGCTGCCGCTGGCCGGGGTGCTCGGTGCCGCCCTGGCGGTGGCCGTCGTGGGCGGCGGCCGCGGTGGTGCGGCCGGGCCGGGTGGTGCGGGGGAGGTGGTGCTGGTCCCGGTCCCCTCGGCGCGGCGGCAGGTGCGGGCGCGCGGGCACGATCCGGCGCGCAGGATCGCCCTG
>NZ_JBGBPT010000160.1:0-7843 GCF_041106355.1 Streptomyces sp. BF23-19
GGATCAGGCGCCCGCGGCGACCTGGTCGGCGTCGCGCAGCAGGCAGGTCAGACGGGCGGTGCAGATCCGCTTGTCCTGCTCGTCGGTGATGACGATCTCGAAGGTGGTGGTCGAGCGGCCGCGGTGCACCGGGGTGGCGACGCCGGTGACGATGCCGGAGCGGGCGCCCCGGTGGTGGGTGCAGTTCAGATCCACGCCGACGGCGATCTTGGTGATGCCGCCGTGCATCATGGCGCCGATCGAGCCGAGGGTCTCCGCCAGCACGGCCGAGGCCCCGCCGTGCAGCAGCCCGTACGGCTGGGTGTTGCCCTTGACGGGCATGGTGGCGACGACGCGGTCGGCCGAGGCCTCCAGGATGCGGATGTCCATCCGCTCGCCGAGGTCTCCCGCCGAGAACAGTGCGGGCAGGTCGATGCCCAGAGCCGCGTACTCGTCGAGCACCTCCTGCGGGAACTTCACTGCGTGCTGCTCGCCCATGGTCAGGCTCCGTTCGTCAACGCTCGTTAACCGTCTTGTCCTGAGGTCGTTCTATCAGGCCGGTTCGAAGCGCACGACGACGGACTTGCTGGCCGGGGTGTTGCTGACGTCCGCGGTCGAGTCCAGCGGGACCAGCACATTGGTCTCCGGGTAGTACGCGGCCGCACAGCCGCGGGCGGTCGGGTAGTGCACGACGCGGAAGCCGGGCGCGCGCCGCTCCACGCCGTCCTTCCACTCGCTTACCAGGTCCGTGTACGAACCGTCGGCCAGGCCCAGCTCGGCGGCGTCCTCGGGGTTGACCATGACGACGCGGCGGCCGCCGGTGATGCCTCGGTAGCGGTCGTCGAGCCCGTAGATCGTGGTGTTGTACTGGTCGTGGCTGCGCAGGGTCTGCAGGAGCAGCCGGCCCGCCGGGATCCGCGGGTACTCCACGGGCGCGGCCGTGAAATTGGCCTTGCCGGTCTTCGTCGGGAAGCGGCGCTCGTCGCGCGGGGCGTGCGGGAGCTGGAAGCCGGCGGGGCGGGCGACGCGGGCGTTGAAGTCCTCGAAGCCGGGGATCACGCGGGAGACGCGTTCGCGGATCGAGGCGTAGTCGCGCTCGAACTCCTCCCAGGGGGTGGCGGAGGCCGCGCCGAGGACCGCGCGGGCCATGCGGGCCACGATCGCGGGCTCGGAGAGCAGGTGCGGGGAGGCGGGGGCGAGGTTGCCGCGGGAGGCGTGGACCATGCCCATGGAGTCCTCGACGGTCACGAACTGCTTGCCGCTCGCCTGTACGTCCTTGTCGGTACGGCCGAGGGTGGGCAGGATCAGGGCCCGCCGGCCGGTGACCGCGTGGGAGCGGTTGAGCTTGGTGGAGACGTGCACGGTCAGGGCGGTGCGGCGGATCGCGGCCTCGGTGACCTCGGTGTCGGGGGTTGCGCCGACGAAGTTGCCGCCCATCGCGAAGAGGACCTTGGCCTCGCCGTCGCGCATCGCCTGGATGGAGCGGACCACGTCGTAGCCGTGCCCGCGCGGCGAGGTGATGCCGAATTCCTTGTCGAGGGCGTCGAGGAAGGCGGGCGCGGGGCGCTCGAAGATCCCCATGGTGCGGTCGCCCTGCACGTTGGAGTGGCCGCGGACGGGGCAGACGCCGGCGCCGGGGCGGCCGATGTCGCCGCGCAGCAGGAGCAGGTTGACGACCTCGCGGATGGTGGCGACGGCGTGCTTGTGCTGGGTGAGGCCCATGGCCCAGCAGACGATGGTGCGCTTGGAGGCCAGGACCATGGCCAGGGCCCGCTCGATCTCGGGGCGGGTCAGGCCGGTCGCGGTGAGGGTCTCGTCCCAGTCGGCTTCCTTCGCGGCGGCCGCGAGCTCCTCGTAGCCGTGGGTGTGCTCGCGGATGAAGGCCTCGTCGGTGGCGCCCTCCGTCTCGATGACGAGCTTGTTGAGGAGGCGGAAGAGGGCCTGGTCGCCGCCGATGCGGATCTGCAGGAAGAGGTCGGTCAGGGCGGTGCCCTTGAACATGCCGATCGGGGTCTGCGGGTTCTTGAACCGTTCCGTGCCGGCCTCGGGCAGCGGGTTCACGGAGATGATCTTCGCGCCGGCGGTCTTGGCCTTCTCCAGGGCGGAGAGCATGCGCGGGTGGTTGGTGCCCGGGTTCTGCCCGGCGACGATGATCAGCTCGGCCTGGTGGAGGTCTTCGAGGGAGACGCTGCCCTTGCCGATGCCGATGGTCTCGGTCAGCGCGGAGCCCGAGGACTCGTGGCACATGTTCGAGCAGTCCGGCAGGTTGTTGGTGCCGAACTCGCGGGCGAAGAGCTGGAAGAGGAACGCGGCCTCGTTGCTGGTGCGGCCCGAGGTGTAGAAGAGGGCCTCGTCGGGGGAGTCGAGGGCGGTCAACTCCTCCGCGATGATCGAGAAGGCCTGCTCCCAGCTGACCGGCTCGTACCGGTCGCCGCCCTCGGGGAGGTACATCGGCTCGGTGATGCGGCCCTGCTGCCCCAACCAGTAGCCGGACCGCGTGGCCAGATCGGGCAGCGGGTGCGCGGCGAAGAACGCGGGGGTGACCCGGCGCAGCGTGGCCTCCTCCGCGACGGCTTTGGCGCCGTTCTCGCAGAACTCGGCCGTGTGCCGCTCGTCGCCCTCGGGCCAGGCGCAGCCCGGACAGTCGAAGCCGTCCTTCTGGTTGACCTTGAGGAGCGTGCGGGCGGTGCGGGCCACGCCCATCTGCTGCTGGGCGATCCGCAGGGTGTGGCCGATCGCCGGCAGGCCTGCGGCCGCGCGCTTGGGTGGTGTGACCTGCGGTGCGTCCTGTACCGGATCGCCTGTGGGCGGCTTGGTCGCCATCGCGCTCCCCTTCGAGCGTACGTACGTATGCAGCACGTGTGGCCGCGTCCGTCGATCCTTGCACGGACCACGGAATCCGGGGAGGGCGGTCCGGTGCTCGCCGCGCCCGGCCGGGTGCGCCGGGGGCGTCCGGTGGGGAGGATGCGCCGGGGGAGGCGACGGGCCGGAATTGTCGGTGGGGGCGCCTAGGATCGGGGCGTGGCAGATTCATCAGCGAAGAAGACCGACCAGCCGCCCGCAGCGGACCGTCCCCGCCTGATGCTCATGGACGGGCACTCCCTGGCCTACCGGGCGTTCTTCGCGCTGCCCGCGGAGAACTTCACGACCGCGACGGGGCAGCCGACCAACGCCATCTACGGGTTCGCGTCGATGCTGGCGAACACGCTGCGCGACGAGGCGCCCACGCACTTCGCGGTGGCGTTCGACGTCTCCCGCAAGACGTGGCGCTCGACGGAGTTCCCCGAGTACAAGGCGAACCGCTCCAAGACCCCCGACGAGTTCAAGGGGCAGGTCGAGCTGATCGGCGAGCTGCTCGACACGATGCACGTGCCGCGGTTCGCCGTCGACGGCTTCGAGGCCGACGACGTGATCGCGACGCTGGCGACGCAGGCCGAGGCGGCCGGCTTCGACGTGCTGATCGTCACCGGCGACCGGGACTCCTTCCAGCTCGTCTCCGAGCACACCACCGTGCTCTACCCGACCAAGGGCGTCTCCGAGCTCACCCGGTTCACCCCGGAGAAGGTCGAGGAGAAGTACGGCCTCACCCCGCAGCAGTACCCGGACTTCGCGGCGCTGCGCGGCGACCCGTCCGACAACCTGCCGGGCATCCCGGGCGTCGGTGAGAAGACCGCGGCCAAGTGGATCACCCAGTTCGGGTCGTTCGCGGAGCTCGTGGAACGCGCCGACGAGGTCAAGGGCAAGGCCGGGCAGAACTTCCGGGACCACCTGGAGGCCGTCAAGCTCAACCGCGTCCTGACCGAGATGGTCAAGGACGTCGAGCTGCCCAAGACCCCCGCCGACCTGGTCCGCGCCCCCTACGACCGGACCGCCATGCTCGGCGTGCTGGACGTGCTGGAGATCCGCAACGCCTCGCTGCGCGAGCGGCTGCTCGCCGTGGACCCGGGCGCGGCCGTGGAGGAGGCCCCGGCCCCGGCGGCCGGGGTGGAGCTGGACGCCTCGGTCCTGGGCACCGGCGAGCTGGCACCGTGGCTGGAGAGCCACGCGGGCGGGCCGCTGGGCATCGCGACCGTCGACAGCTGGGCGCTGGGCCAGGGCAATGTCACCGAGATCGCGCTGGCCGCGGCCGGTGGCGCCGCCGCCTGGTTCACGCCCGCCGAGCTGGACGAGGCGGACGAGCGGGCCTTCGCGGCCTGGGCCGCCGACGAGGCCAGGCCCAAGGTCGTGCACAACGCCAAGGGCCTGATGCGGGTCTTCCCCGAGCACGGCTGGACCCTCGCCGGTGTCTCCATGGACACCGCGCTCGCCGCCTACCTGGTCAAGCCGGGCCGGCGGTCCTTCGCCCTGGACGTCCTGTCCATGGAGTACCTGCACCGTGAACTGGCGCCCGCCGCCGCCGACGGCCAGCTGGCCTTCGGCGCCGACGAGACCGCCGAGGCCGAGGCCCTGATGGCGCAGGCCCGCGCCGTCCTGGACCTGGGCGACGCCTTCACGGACAAGCTCGCCGAGGTGGGCGCCGCGGAGCTGCTCCACGACATGGAGCTGCCCACCTCCGAACTCCTCGCCCGGATGGAGCGCTCCGGCATCGCCGCCGACCGCGACCACCTGGAGGCCATGGAGCAGCAGTTCGCGGGAGCCGTGCAGCAGGCCGTGAAGGAGGCGCACGCCACCGTCGGCCACGAGTTCAACCTCGGCTCGCCCAAGCAGCTCCAGGAGGTCTTCTTCGGCGAGCTCGACCTGCCGAAGACGAAGAAGACCAAGACCGGTTACACCACGGACGCGGACGCGCTGGCCTGGCTGGCCACGCAGACCGACCACGAACTCCCGGTGATCATGCTGCGGCACCGGGAGCAGGCCAAGCTGCGCGTCACCGTCGAGGGCCTGGTCAAGACCATCGCCGCCGACGGCCGGGTGCACACCAGCTTCAGCCAGACCGTCGCCGCGACCGGCCGACTGTCCTCCACCGACCCCAACCTGCAGAACGTGCCGGTGCGCACCGACGAGGGCCGCGCCATCCGCCGCGGCTTCGTCGTCGGCGAGGGCTTCGAGTCCCTCATGACCGCCGACTACAGCCAGATCGAGCTGCGCGTCATGGCCCACCTCTCCGAGGACGAGGGCCTGATCGAAGCCTTCGCGACCGGCGAGGACCTGCACACCACCGTCGCCTCCCAGGTGTTCGGCGTGGAGCGGTCCGCGGTCGACGCCGAGATGCGCCGCAAGATCAAGGCCATGTCGTACGGACTGGCCTACGGGCTCTCCGCGTTCGGTCTCGCCCAGCAGCTGAACATCGAGCCCGCCGAGGCGCGCGGCCTGATGGAGACCTTCTTCGAGCGGTTCGGCGGAGTCCGGGACTACCTCGGCCGGGTCGTCGACGAGGCCCGCGCCACCGGATACACGGCGACGATCTTCGGCCGCCGCCGGTACCTGCCCGACCTCAACAGCGACAACCGCCAGCGCCGCGAGGCCGCCGAGCGGATGGCGCTCAACGCCCCCATCCAGGGCACCGCCGCCGACATCGTCAAGGTCGCGATGCTGCGCGTGGACCGGGCGATCGCCGAGGCCGGCCTGCGGTCGCGGATGCTGCTCCAGGTCCACGACGAAATCGTGCTGGAGATCGCCCCGGGCGAGCGCGAGCAGGTCGAGGAACTGGTGCGGCGCGAGATGGGCGCCGCCGTCGAGCTGCGGGCCGCGCTGGACGTGTCGGTGGGCGTCGGCCCGGACTGGGAGTCCGCCGCGCACTGATCACCGTACGACGGACCCGTACGACGGACCCGGCGCCCGTTCCTACCGCTCAGGCGGTGGGGACGGGCGTCCGTGTCTCCTCGTCCGCGGGGCGCCCGGTCCGGTCGCGCCGGTGCCGCAGCCGCACGAGGACCCCGTAGACCAGCAGCGCCACGGTCAGTCCGCCGCCCGCGCCGAAACAGATGGTCGGGATGATGTCGAGCGGCGTACGGATCCGGTCGAAGAAGTCGAAGAAGCGGAACACGCGCCGGGTGGCCCCGACCGCCACGCACACCACGAGCAGGGCGAGCGCACCCCAGAGCTCCGCGCGGGAGAGCACCGGCACGGACGCGGGGGCCGGGAGGGCCGGAAGCCGGCGCAGGGCGGTCACCGTGAACCAGAGCAGGGCGCACGCGGCGACGGCCGAAGTGCCGTACTGGAGGAAGGAGTAGCCCGGCAGGCCGTAGGCGAGCGGCTCGGCGAGATCGGGCAGCGCGTTCGTGCCCCAGCGGTCGTTGTGCGTGAAGCTGTCCCACCCCACGTGCGTGAGGGACCCGACGGCCGCCGAGACGTAGAACCAGCAGACGAGCGCGGCCGGTCGGGAACGCTCGCGCCACACCTCGCCCCGCACGAAGGCGTGCACCCGGCCACGCCAGTCGCGCGGCAGGAGCGCGATCAGCGGCTCGCGCAAGAGGAGCCAGAACCCCACGAGGACGGCGGTCAGCACGGCGTCCAGGGTGAAGACCCCCGGCAGCGAGTGCGTGAAGGCCCCGTACACCAGGACGCCTTCGACGACCGCGTCCGTGAAGTAGAAGGTGTCCGGCGCGAACGACCCGAGGACGAGCGCCGAGGCGACGAGGGGCCCCCGCGCACGCCCGGTCCGACGGATGGCCGGAAGTACGGCGGCCGCGTGGCTGAGAGTGAACGGCATGGCACCTCTCCTGCGTGTTCCTGTGTGCGTCCCTTACTTCGGGCCAATGCTCCCGAAGGGTCCGGACAGTATGCGTGAGCTGCGCCGGGACGTGGGGATGTGGTGAATTCCCGCCCTCTTTGCGTGCTGTGTGCAGGGAGTTGACGTAGGGTCACGCGGACGTCGAGGGGGAGGGGTCCGACTCATGTCGGCTCGAATATTCGGACGCAGGCTGCGCAGGGGAACGACGGCCGCTCTGGTCTCCGCTCTGGTGGTCGCGGCGGTGACCGCGTCCCAGGGCCCGGCGGACGGGAGCACCGACCGGCTCTCCGCCGCCGGGGAGTCCGCCGTACCGTCCAAGCCGCCGCGGGCCGCGGACACGGCCGGCGGCGACTCCGCCTACTTCACCGAACTCCCGCCGCTGGTGAGCCCGCGGCCACCGGACGTGCTGCTGCCGGAGGAGGGGTCGACGCCGCCGCAGCCGCAGGCGCCGACGGGCTCGCAGGCCGCGCCGGCATCGGCCGTGGCCGGGCCCGCGGAAGGGGCGCAGGGGATACCGGCGAGCGTGCTCGCGGCGTACCAGGGCGCGGAGAAGAAGGTCGGGCAGAGCGACCCCGGCTGCGGACTGCGCTGGCAACTCCTCGCGGCGATCGGCAAGGTGGAGTCCGGGCAGGCGCGCGGCGGGCAGGTCGACGCGGCCGGGACCACCCTGAGGCCGATCCTGGGGCCCGTGCTCGACGGCAACGGCTTCGCGAACATCTCGGACACGGACGGCGGGGCCTACGACGGTGACTCCCGCTACGACCGGGCCGTCGGGCCGATGCAGTTCATCCCCTCCACGTGGGCGGCATGGGGCCAGGACGCGGACGGCGACGGCCGGCGCAACCCGAACAACGTGCACGACGCGGCCCTCGCGGCCGCCCGCTACCTGTGCGCGGGCAGCCGCGACCTGCGGGTGGACGCGGACCTGGACCGCTCCGTGCTCTCCTACAACCGCTCCACGGAGTACCTGCGCACGGTGCGGTCCTGGTTCACGTACTACCTGAAGGGGACGCACGAGGTCCCGGACCGGCCCGGTACGGGCCCGGGCACACCCACGACGCCGCCCCCGAGCCCGACCCCGACGCCGACTCCCACTCCGAAGCCCACCCCGACCCCGACCCCGCCCCCGACGCCGGACCCGAAGCCCACACCGACGCCTTCGCCGACGCCCACTCCGACGCCGGACCCGAA
>NZ_JBGBPT010000161.1:0-7688 GCF_041106355.1 Streptomyces sp. BF23-19
CCCCTCCCTCACAGGTTGGAGGGATCGGCCGCAGTGCAATGATCTTGCTGTGGCTGGTGTGATCACGGCGTCGGAGCCGTCCCGGATCGTCCCGTTCACCGGCTGAGCCCGCGCCGGTTCACCAAACTGGTCACGGCACTGCGTCGTACGGAAGTCGATGCCACCCGCCGGGGCCGGCCGTGAAGCCCGCCGCTCGCAGACAGAGCACTGCTGGTCACGGCTTACTGGCGCACGAACTTGACAATGCGCCAGCTCGCCCCGCTGTTCGGCATATCCGAATCTGCTGCCGACCGCATCATCGATCACCTCGGTCCGCTCATGGCACCGCAGCCTCGGCGCCGCTTCGCCAGAGATGCCGTGCTCATCGTGGACGGCACCCTGGTGCCCACCCGCGACCACACGATTGCTGAGCATTCCAAGAACTACAGGTACTCCACCAACCACCAGGTCGTCATCGACGCCGACACCCGGGATCCAACCCGGACGGAACCAAGCCGATCGCCGACATCGGTCCCCAGCACCACGATCGGGTCGCGGCAGCAATGGCGCGGCCTGGCCACTCGGTACGACAAAACCGCCACCATCTATCTCGCCGGACTCCACCTCGCTGCAATTTTCATCTGGTCAGCGAGGTGATCCACAAGAGACGGCCAAGACCGTTTCCCGCCAGCCGCCGCCCCCAACGCCCCAGCCGGTGACTTCGGCCCTGACCGGAGGGAGCGCCCAGGGATCCAGGGTTCCGTCGCAAAGCTCCGCCAGGAACTGGACCATTCCGCCCTCGTAGTGCCACCAGGGGCCGCTGCGGGAGCAGATGGTGACCGGCCAATGCTCGGGATCGTCCCCGAGCACACTCCAGAAGAACCGGTCGCCCTCCTTGGACTCTCCCCAGGACTCCAGGCTCGTCGAGGCGAGCTCCGCGGGTCGCAGATCGACGGGGTACTCGGAGTCGCAGCCCTCCTTCTCGGTCGCGTTGCCCCACCCACCTTCCTCTCCGGGCCAAGGGGTGAAGACGCCCAGGAAGTCGTCCAGCTCGAAGGCCGGATACCACTCGGCGAGCGCCTTGAAGTCGGACGGGAGAGCCGAACCGAGTCCTTCCTCGACCGCCCGCCAGTCGAATACGGCCGGTTCCTGCCGACGGAGTTCCACCAGCCCGGGGACAACATGTTCCAGTACGGCGATCGCCTCGTCGGGGCCGAGGATCCTGCGCACCGGCTTCTGGGTGCCTATGAGCTCTTCCATGGACGCAGCCTGCCGGACAGCTCCGACAATTTCGTTGGCCGGGCGATCCGCCGGTTCGAGCCACGCGGCAGAGGTAAGGCCACCTCACCGGGCTCCACTTCGCCACCACCTTGATCTGCTCGCTGGCGATCCGCAGGAAATGGCCTTGGCGCCTTTCGCGGTGGCGGCGGTGCCGGCCGTGCTCGCCGCCGTTGTGCTGCCAGGGCTGGTGGTCAAGCGCGATCTCGGCGGGGCCAGGATCTCGGCCGCTGAACGGCTCGCAGCCGTGAACAACGTACGCACGACGCTCGTGCAGACGGTCGGTGGCGCTGTCGTCCAAGATCTAAGGCAGCACTGCATTGGTCAGCCTCGCGGCCCCTGGGTCTCCTCAGCGCGTCGGAAGGCCTCGTCGCAGGGCGCCGTGGAGCGCTTGGCTACCAGGGTGGTGGTGTTCAGGAGGCCTCCGTTGTGCAGCTCCAGCCGCCAGGAGCCGCTGCTCAGGGCCACCTCCGGGAAGGGATCCCCGCGGCGGGCCATCACCTGCCAGCCGCGTTCCTCCAGAGCGGTTTCCAAGGCAGCCAGCCGGGCCTCGTCCGCAGGGCCACGCCGGTCCAGTCCGCGATGCAGTCGGCCGTACCGCCCTCCTCTGCGGGGTGGACCCGGCCTGCGGCGAGCCCGGCCGCCGCCGCTGCATCGGCGAGTTCCGCCGCGACCGCGGCCCGCGAGGGGTCGCCCGCAGCGCGGGGCGCCGCCTTCGACGCCTCTGGTTCCCGGATCCAGCCGTCGATGGCGGGGTACTCCTCGGCCGGGGCCGCCATCAGCGCGACCCCGCAGGCGACGGCAGCGGTCGCGAGTGCCGTGGCCCCCACCCACTGTGCTCTGCGGCGGCCGGCCCAGGTCCTGCCCATGTGTTCCCCGCCTCGTGCGACATTCCGGAGCGGTGTGTTCCGGCACAGACACAGGCTAACTCCGGCACTTCGATGACCACCGACCGGAGTATTTGAGAGCTCGGTGCAGCATTTGTAACGTCAAAGGTGCAGCCTGCCCGCGTCGGTGGTTGACGGCGGACGGAACACTCCGGGAAGAGCTGAGGGCGTAAGGCCCTAAAAGATCTGACCACGCGGCCGCAGAACGGTACGCCTGGACGAGGCGCCCCGGATCGAGCGTCCCCGAACGGAAACCGAGCAGTGCGAGATCGGTGCAGGCCGGAGTCGCGACGACTGCGCCCACCGACTGCAGCGGACGCCGGTCCGGTCAGCTGCCCGTCAGCCGGTGAAGGGCCGGAAAGCGCTGTGCCGGCTGGGCTGCTTACGGGGGGATACGAGCGGCCATAACGGAACGTGGCCATGGAGTCACGTGAGGTGGACACGGGCGTTCGATGGAGCGATGGGGGGAACTGAGGGAACTCTCGCAGGCGCGCATGAAGATCCAGGAAGTCGTCCAGAACGGTGTCACCGGGCTGCACGAAGAGAACCGGGAGCTGCGACGCCGCCAAGACAAGATGATCGCTGACCTGCAGGAAAGCCGGGAGGAAACACGGGAGGAGATACAGCAGCTGCGCGAGCCCACCGACCTCCTGCGCGGCTTCGCTACAGCCCCGGCCGCCGCCCCGCAGCAGTCAGGCCCACCGCAGCCCGGTGCGGTGCAGGAGCGCACCTGTGCTTCCCGCCTCCGGGCAGACGCCCGGATCGCAGTCCGAGGATCCGAAGGTCGCGCACGGCGTCCTGCTGCTGCCCGCCCCCGCCACCGTCGACCGGATGCCGGCCGCCCGGCAGCACGCCGCCGACCAGTTCGGCCTGCGCGCCACCGGCCGCCGGGTGTGGGGGTATCGGGGCCGGACACTGTCGGGCGCCGCCGGCCGCACTGGCTACGCGTGGTCTGCGCCGAGGCCCGGCACCGAGGGGGCAAGCTGTGCCTGCGGCACAGCCGCGGCCCGAGCAGGGGCGGCGGGTGGCCCGGCCACGTGCGGCCGCGCTGCGCCACCGTCCTGTGCCAACGAACCCTGAGCGTGTGTCGATGAAGATGGAGCAGCCGTTCCTGAGCCGGCGGACACGAAGGGCCCAAGTGGGGCCGTGCACGGCCCCACTCCGCACGGCGCGACTACTCGACCGTACCTGCGCAGCCTGCATCCGGCCGGAGTAATGAACCCGAACGCTTCCTCGCCTTCACGAGCATCGCCTGCACCCTCATCTGGTATCGCAGAATCACCGAACGAGATGACTTCTCAACGGACGGACGCGGGGTGCCACGGGTCCGTGGCACCCCCCGCGCGCACGTCCAGCGGCCAGCGGGCCGGGCTCACTTGTGGATGCGCGTCACATTCTGACTGTCGACGTTGACCTCGTTGTGGACGTCCCCGACGTGGAAGTCGATCAGCCCGCACAGCAGGCAGCCCGGGTTGTTGGCCGGGGGAGCCGGGGCTTGGGACACGGTGACGGTAGTGCTGCCGTTCGAAGCGCCGCAACTGTCGTCGCCGTTGTAGGCGGCGGTGATGTTGTGTGTTCCGGTGGTCGTGAAACCGGTGGTCAGTGAGGAGTGTCCGTCAGCGGAGACGGATGCGGTCGCGAGGAGCTCCGAGCCGTCGAAGAACGACACGCCGAGGCCGCCGCTCGGGTCCGAGATGCAGGTCACCGTCGCGGCAAGGGTGACCAGTTGCCCGGTCGTCGCCGAGGAGGGCGTGGCCTGGACCGTGGTCGACGACGGATCGGCGGCCGCAGCCGACGGGGCGAGAGACAGCACTGTGGCCGCCGCTAGGGCGACCACGAGTCCGGCTTTGCGTGCACGCCACGCTTTCACTGAGGGGCCTCCTCGGTCTGATCGTCTGGCGGGGGTTCGCCATAACGGTTCGGAGCGTGACCTTAGGCCGCTTTTGATGGCATGTGCGGGAGGCGCGGGTGCCGGCGGACCCACCTGAGTCATCGGCTCGCTCGGATGGGCTGGAGTGGCCGGTGGCGCAGGGGCAGGGGCAGGGCGGGCCGTTGGCGCCGGTGCCGTGGCACCGGCTAGCTTCTGTCTCTTCGGTCGGTGTCGGGTCCAGCTGAGGATGTCTGCGAGGTGGAGTGCGGCCTGGTGGGCGATGGCGAGTTCGTCGGTTCGTGCGGCCAGGCCACGCCATTGCTTGAGGCGGTTGATGCAATGTTCGACGGTGTTCCGTTGCTTGTAGGCCTCGTGGTCGAAGCCGGGCGGGCTGCCGCCGTCACGGCCTCGCCGTTGGCGGTGGCCGATCCGGTCGGACGGCTGCGGGATGACCGAGCGGATTCCCCGGCGTCGCAGATGGGCCCAGGATCCGTTCCCAGGTGCCATCGACGGCCCATCTGACCAGCCGTTTGTGAGCGGTCTGGAACGGACCGGGTTCGCTCGGCAGATCACGCCAGGGCGAGTTGGTGCGGTACTTCCAGGCGATGACCTCAAGGGTGCGGCGGTGGTCGGCCCACCGTCGTCCCCGGACCGGATCGGCCGGCATCAGCGGCTCGGTCCGGTCCGGTCCCACATCGCATCAGTGATCACCAATCGGACAGACATATCCGATCAACTGACCAACCCGTCAAAGAGACACGCGCTAGATCGCGGGAGGCGCGACGCGCTGGTAGGCGAGCGAATTGCTGGTGCCGCCCGATGTCGTGACGCTCACCGGCACCGAACCCGCCGGACCCGCCGGGGCGATCGCGATCGCGGTCGTGTCCGACACCACGGTGAAGGCTGCCGGTGCGGCGCCGAAGTGGACCGCGATGGTCGTCGTCAGCCCGGCGCCTGTCAGGGTCACGGAGGCGCCCGCGCCCGTCGGCCCCTGCGCGGGCGAGAGCGCGGTGAGCGCCGGCGCCGCCAGATAGGTGTAGATGACGGAGTTGCTGGTGCCTCCGGGACCGGTGACGGTGCACGCGACGGAGCCGGTGCCGGCCGGTGTGACTGCGGTGATCTGGGTGGCGGAGTTGACGGTGTAGGAGGTCGCGGGGATGCCGCCGAAAGTGACGGCGGTGGTCCCGGTGAGACCGGTGCCGGTGAGGACCACGCTGGTCCCGCCGGACGTCGGGCCCTGGTTCGGCGCGATCGCGCTGAGGGTCGGCGTGGGTGCGTAGGTGTAGGCGACCGTGTTGCTGAGCCCGGCGGGTGTGCGCACGGTGACGTTGACCGTGCCGGTTCCGGGCGGGACGGTCGCCGTGATCGTCGACGGGGTGTTGACCGTGTACGAGAGGGCGGCCGCGGAGCCGAACGTGACGGCGATGGCGCCGGTGAACTGGCTTCCGGTCAGGGTCACGGGATTGGTGCCCGCCGCCGGACCCGTGTTGGGTGCGACCGAGGTGAGGACGGGAGGGGCCACGGTGACTCCAAGGAGTGTGGTCGGCCTTGCTGGGCCACAAGCTGGGGGCACGGAAGCGGTGCGGGCGCGCGAACGCGAGCCCGCACCGCTTCCGCTGAGCACGGGCCGGTGGGCGGAGCGGGGGCCGGAGCCGTGCGCGGCCGCGTGTCCGGGACGCCGTCAGATACCGGGACCGGAGACGTAGGTGAAGCCGTCGGCGAGAGTGGCGCTACCACCCCGGGTGGTCACGACCACATCGACGGAACCTACGCTGCCGGGCGGCGTGACGGCCACCAGCGTGGTGCTCGTCAACACCGCGAAGGATGCGGTGATGCCGCCGAAGGTGACGGCCGTGGTGGACGCCAGGCCGGTGCCGTTGACGGTCACCGAGGTGCTGCCGGACGACGACCCCGAGGTGGGTGTGAGCGAGACCAGTGTCGGCGCGTCGACGTAGGTGTAGGTGAGCGGAGCGGTCGTTCCCCCGGTGGTGGTGACGGTGACGACGACGGAGCCGCTGGAGCTGCCGGCAGGAACGACCACCGACAGTTGGCTGTCCGAGACGACCGTCGGGGTCGCGTTGGTGGAGCCGAAGGACACGGTGGTGGCCGTGGAGAGGCCGTAGCCGTTGATGGTGATCGTGTTGCCGCCCGAGGTCGGACCGGAGCCCGGGTCGAGGGACACCGCGATCGGCGGGCTGATGTAGAAGAAGGAGAGCGAGTTGCTCGTCCCTCCCGCGGTCGTCACGTTGACGTCAACGACTCCGCAGCCCGCAGGGGCGATGGCGGTGATCAAGGTCGGGGTGTTCGAGGTGATCGTGGCCGTCCGGGACCCGAAGTGGACCGCGGTGGCGTTGGCCAGGTTCACGCCGGTGATGGTGACGGCTGTTCCGCCGCTGGTGGAGCCTTGGTTGGGACTGATGGGCATGAGGGGTTCCTCCTCACTCGGAAGTCTTCTCCGAGCAGCAGCGACTGGGTGTTCCGATCCACGGACGTCCGAACCGGCCCGGACCGACGCGTCCGGCCATTGGCAGATGGATGTGGGATGCCCGTCCGGACAGGACGGGTTCAGCCTCGGGAGGGGGGCTTGCCGTGGGGGGCTCGATGGATCATCACCCATTGATGCAGACACCTGAATTGACCCATCAGAGTGACTTCCTGACCAAGGGAATTGACACGATATCAACCGTTTGGCGGAGCGCGCTGGGCGTGCGGCAGCGCGTTCCGGTGGTACGCGGTCACCCGCCGGGCCATGACGAACACGGAGGGCTTGGGCAACGGCCGCGCATGGACACCCTGGGCAATGCCCTGGGCCCCTTGCGGTGAGAGTCTCCCCCACCGCCCCGGCCATCCTCGGCCCCGCAGGACGGGCCTGGCTCCACCGACGTGCGGGGAGAGGGGGCCTTCGGCCATCGGCAGGGTGGCGCGGCGCTCCAGGGAGCGTGGGTTCACGGAGAAGTCGCCCTTCGAGCTCGGGCGTCCCTGCACAACGAGGTGTTCCACCTCGACCCGGACGTGCACCTGCGCGCGGTGCCGGCGCCGGCCCTGCTGGTCCGCGGAACGAAGGACACCTTCGTGCCGGTGGAGTCGCGGACGGCGGGTCGGCGGGCGTTGGGGCGCAGCTGTGCGGCGGTGCGGCGGAGCTCGCCGATGGCCTGTCCGTAGCCGGGCCCGACGGCGAGGCGAGCGAGGCCGGGCCAGTGACGGCTGTACGGTCCGGGGCGCCCGCGGCGGCCAGGGCGCTGGACAGGTGCGCGGTGAGGAATGCCCGGTCCCTGGGCGCGAACACGCCGTGGGCGAGGTGCTCCTGCAGGGGAGCTACCGCGCGGGCGGGGTGTCCGGCCTCGCGGTGGCTGATGGCGGCCTGGGCCATGAGCCGCTCCTCGGTGTAGCCGGCGCACAGGGGTCCGGTGCGGCCGGCCGGAGCGGCGGGTGGGTCCTGTCCGGTCGAGGACGTGATGGGCTTCGTCGAGCGTGCGGTCGACGGTGTCCGGGGCGGCTCCGGTGAGGGCCAGGACTCCAGCCTCCTGCTGGAGGACTTCTGCGCGGGCGCGGGGCGGCAGCCGCCAGGGTCGGGAGCTCTTGACGAGCTCGGGCGTTCAGTGCAGGTCCCGGAGGGTGCGGGCCTGCTCTCGAGAGAGGTAGAAGGAAGCGGTTCTACCGCTCTTGATGGTCTC
>NZ_JBGBPT010000162.1:0-7619 GCF_041106355.1 Streptomyces sp. BF23-19
CCCGCGCCTGCGGGGATGGTCCGGGCGCGGGCGCGGGCCTGGCCCCCGGCACCGAGTCGACCCCGCGCCTGCGGGGATGGTCCGTCCCAGACGTCACCACTCACCACGTACGTGGTGTCGACCCCGCGCCTGCGGGGATGGTCCGCTGTCCTTGCCTGCTGCCACCACCTGCAGCCCGTCGACCCCGCGCCTGCGGGGATGGTCCGGACGCGGACGCGGGCCTGGCCCCCGGCACCGAGTCGACCCCGCGCCTGCGGGGATGGTCCCTCGGCCAGACACCAGGGGACGGCGACATAGACGTCGACCCCGCGCCTGCGGGGATGGTCCGAACCGGTACCCACGACCCGAAGAGGTCGCTGAGTCGACCCCGCGCCTGCGGGGATGGTCCGGACCGGCCGCTCTTGTTGTCGGAGGCTAGCTCGTCGACCCCGCGCCTGCGGGGATGGTCCGGGCTTGATCGTGAATCGAACGGTGGCGTCCAGGTCGACCCCG
This sequence comes from Streptomyces sp. BF23-19, assembly GCF_041106355.1. Classification (NCBI taxonomy): domain Bacteria; kingdom Bacillati; phylum Actinomycetota; class Actinomycetes; order Kitasatosporales; family Streptomycetaceae; genus Streptomyces; species Streptomyces sp. BF23-19. Next base: position 493 of record NZ_JBGBPT010000162.1, read on the forward strand.
CGCCTGCGGGGATGGTCCGTACGTACCACTCAGGCCGAGCCAGTACCGCAAGTCGACCCCGCGCCTGCGGGGATGGTCCGTCAGCATGTTGATTCTCTGCGAGCCCTTAGGCGTCGACCCCGCGCCTGCGGGGATGGTCCCTGCTACCTCGGCGTGTACGACTCGGCCGGGACGTCGACCCCGCGCCTGCGGGGATGGTCCCAGAGCGGGGCCGCCCGGACGGCCATCCGGAACGTCGACCCCGCGCCTGCGGGGATGGTCCGGCCAGCCCGGCCTGGGTCGCCCACGAGTACGCGTCGACCCCGCGCCTGCGGGGATGGTCCGGAGCGCCACGGCTCCTCCGCAACGGCCATCGGGTCGACCCCGCGCCTGCGGGGATGCTCCGAGCGTTTCGCCGGAAGCCACGCGGAAAACATCGAGGCCCTGAATTTCGATCATCGCCTGCGACAACGACCCCGACATGATCGCCACCGCCGAGGAAGCGCTCCGCCCCCAGGTCCCCGGCGGCACCACCCTGTCGCTGGTCACCTCCACCGCCGAGGACTTCCCCCCGCCCGCCGGGTGGAAGGCGGACCTGGTTACCATCTGCCGCGCCTTCCACTGGCTCGACCAGGCCGGCGTACTCGCCCTGCTGGACTCCCAGGTCGCCGAGGGCGGCGCGGTGGCCGTGTTCGCCGACCGCAGCTTCTGGGCCGCCGAGAGCGACTGGAAGGCCGCGGCCAAGCAGGTCATCAAGGACTTCCTCGGCGAGGAACGCCGGGCCGGCGGCGGCACGTTCCAGCACCACAACCGCCCCTACAGCGAGATCATGGAGGAGTCCCCGTTCAACCAGGTCGAGGAGTTCACCGTCCCGGTCACCCGGACCTGGAACACCGCGGGCATCCTCGGCTACCTGTACTCCACCAGCTTCGCCGCACCCGCCCTGTTCGGTGACCGGCTGGAGGAGTTCGAGACCGCCGTGCAGAAGACCCTGCGCGGCTTCTCCGAGGACGACACCTTCCACGAGAGCAACGAGTTCCTCGTCCGCGTCGGACGGCGCACCGCATGACCGGCCCAGAGGCCGCAGCTACGGCGTGCGCGGCGACGGTGTCGTACGGGTCGGGGAGGACGCGGGGTGGGCTTTCGCCGTGGAGTACGGGGACTCAACCGGTGCGGACCGTCTGGAAGAGATCGCCTCCGGCAGGGTCGATGCCGTCCACTACCTGCCGATGAGCGCACGTCCGCCTGCCAGGTTCCACTACGCCAACAACGGCGTGTTGACCTGCGGGTTCGGGATCGGCGAGGAACACCGGCGCTGGGGCGCGGAGCCAGATCTGCTCCTACTCGAACTTATTGCCGGAAAGGTACTTCATCCCGACGGCAGTCAGAACATCCCTCCTTCCAAGGAACATCACATGGCCTACCAGGAACGATCTCTCGGCGTCCTGGAGCAGCGGTTCGGTCTCTCGTTGCCGCGCACCGTCCTGGGCGAGGCCCGTCTGCCCGCCTATGCCGTTCGCGGCACTCCCGCCATGCAAACCGGGCCGGAGCCCGACCACCAGCAGATCAGGGCATGGGCTGCCACTCTCGGCCTCACCTGGAACGATGCAGGCGGTCGCGTCCCTTCCGACGTTCGTGAGGCCTGGAACCATATGGCTCGGCGAGATCCGAAAGAGACTGTCTAGGTCCACAAAGCGGGGATGCGAGGAACCTCAACGAGGACGAACCACCCGTTCGACCCGGCGCCGAGTGCCACGGGGGCGGATGCCGAACTGGTCGGGCGAACGCACCCAGAAGTGCGATACCCACCGCACTTCTGGCGGATGACCGACTCTCCTGACCGGTTACACGATGACATGGCAGGTCACCAACACCGGGCACAGCATGCAGCGCAGGGGGAGAACCCCCCTGACTGGGTGGGTTCCGGTTGTCCACCCAGCGCGTCAGCTGGAGGACCCGCCCAGAACACGTTGGAATTGTGGTTGCGGGGAGCCGCCGCGCTGGAACGGCAGCTCCCGGCCCCGTGGCGCTGTCGGCTGGGGGCAGGCCCGGCAGCCGTCACACGTCGCCGGTGACCGCCCCGGCCGGCAGCATCGAGCTTTCGGGGCTTCGACCGAAGGCACACGTCTATCGGGCCCGGCGGGGTCAGGCGGCGGGGTCGTATGTGATGCGGGCGTTGGGGCAGTCGGCCGCGTACCGCAGGAGTGCCTCGCGTTCGGCGGGGTCGACGGCGAGGCCCCAGCGGTGCTTGGTGGCCACCCATTCGCCGAGGTAGCGGCAGTGGACTGCGGGCATCGGCATCCAGGTGGCCGGGTCCTGGTCGGACTTCTGGCGGTTGGAGCGGGCGGTGACCCCGACGAGGGTGACGTCGGAGCCGAGGTCGTTGGCGTAGCGGCGGCGGCGTTCGGTGGTCCAGCCGTAGCCGCCGACTGGCGGGGAGCGTCATTCCAAGCACGCGATATTCGGAGGGCTTCGGCGTCAGCGAGCCGTAGGGTTGGCGCGCCAAGACAGCCTGGTAGCAATGGAGAAGCGTGCGGCCTGAGGAACATGTGGGGTGGGAGCGGGACTTCCCGGTCCGGTATCTCCTGGTGCGAGACGACATCAGCGGTGAGGAGGAGGAGGAGGGCGTGCTGTGGGGGCGGTGCGCCGAGGTCGAGGGCCTGTTCATGGACGCGCCTCCGCTGCCGCGAGAGGTCCTGACGCTGCGCGGCTGCCCGCGCGAGAGCCTGCTGGTCCAGGCCGTGGCGGACAGCGCCGAACCGGTGCGGCTGTTGGGGGACGGAATGCTCTCGATCGAGCCTGTGGATCCCTCGAACGACGGGCCGGCCCGCTTCTGGGACCTGGAGGACACGACTGTCCTGGCCCAGTGGCCCACGCCGGGCGATCCCGGGCGCGTGGACATCGTCGTGGGCACCGGCGTCAGGGAGGACGACTACTGGGGCAGCAAGCGGCTGCCTTCGAGCCCGCGGTTCGACCTGTGGTTCCCCTCGATCCGGGGGGACAGCCCATCGGGCGGTTGCCGTTCCATCGACGGCCTGTTCACCCCGCGCCCGCAGCGACCCACCCAGCCCGTGCACCTGATCGGCTGCGAACCCGCCGCACCGCTTCTGGCCCTGCTGTGTCGTCCCCTTCCGCAGGAGGGCGACCCGATCACGCTCTGGCCCCTCGATCGCCACGGCCGGACGATGACCAGGTACCGCCTCGACCTGCACATCGTCGAGGCACGCCCGTCCGTCCTCGGCGGAGCCCTGATCGACGTCACCATTTGCGACCCCGGCGACGACCGCCCCACCCTGGCCGCCCGCGCAGTCTGGGAGATCTGGTCCGACGGTGTTCCCACGCGGCCCAACCAGTGGGCACAGTTCGACGCCGAGGGCCGGTCCGAGTGGCTGGACCTCACCCGCGTCGGCCCGTACGGGCTGCAGGGCCTCTGCGGCGGGACGTACCACCTGGACGGACAGCACGTCACCGACAGGAACGGCTTGCTCCTGGCGCTCGGCGAAGCCCTGCTCGGCCCTGGCGCCAACTACGGCAGATGTCTGGACTCGGTGGCGGACTGCCTGTGCGGCGGGCCCTCCGTCGTCCCCCCGTTCACCCTCGTCTGGCACCACGCCGACATCGCCCGCCACGCCCTCGCCGGACACGTCCTGCACCACCTCGGCGGCCTGTCCTACTTCGAGGTGACCGTGAACCTCCTGCGCAAGCGCGGCGTCACCGTCGTGCTCCAGTGAGGGAGGCGACGGACAATCCCGGACCCCTTGAAGACAGCGCCTGACCTGGAGAAGGAACGGAGTGGGGCAACGGCCAGGCCATCAGGGCCCGGTCATATCGTCTCCCGGTGCCCGGCTGGTGCTACGGGCTTCGAGGTAGGCGGTCCAGTCGGTGGCGGCTCGCTGTCGCCATTGGGCTGCGGTGACGGGGTGGAGGCCGAGCATCGGTCCGAGGACCGCTGGGGGGAGGTCCTGGGCGAGGGCGACCAGGGCGGTGGCGCGGGCCGGCCGGTTGGGGATGTGGTGGGTGGCCAGGCGGCGGCCGAGCACGGTGGCGGAGAGGTGTTGTGCGGGGCGGCTTCCGGGAAACAGCCAGCCCCGGGAGGAGTTCGCCGCCCAGTTCGAGGGGGCCGGCATGTTGGCGAGGTCGGTCAACAAGCCAGCCAGAGAGGAGGGTAGGGGGATCGGGGTGCGGTCGAGGGTCAGGAAGGTGTCCTCGCCGACGGCGGTGACCGCTTGAGTCGTCAGGGCGGTGATCCGGGTCAGGTGCTGGCCGAACAGCAGGAGGATCGCCCCGGCTCCGCGAACGTCGAGCGGCAGGTCGGCGTCGGTCAGGCACTGGTGGAGCAGTTCCCAGTGGGAGTCCTCGTCCAGACCGACCGGATCCACCTTTGGCCAGTGCGGGACGTCGAGGGTGCGGGCATGGCCGCGGCGGGCCGCCCAGACCGCGAAGTCCCGGACTGCGAAGCGGGTCCCAGGGTTCACCGCGAGCCAGGTATCCACCTCGTGCTGGGTCACCTCCCGCAGGGACAGTCCGCGCGCGGCCATCGCGTTGAGGAACTCGATGGCCCGGTTGATACGCGCGTAGGCCGCGCGGACACGGTAGAGGAACCCTCCGCCGCGGAGCCGCTGGTGGCGACGGGCCCTCGGCAGCAGTGACCAGCGCACGTAGGAGCGGAGCAGGACGGCGTGCTCGGGGTGTCGGGCGGCGACCCGTTGGAGGTGGCGTTCGATCCGGGCGGACAGCTCGTCCCGCTCGGGCAGCACCTGGTAGGCGACGAGGAGGCCGCGCAGATAGTCGACGGTTCCCGGGGCGGCCCGTCCTTGGCCCGCCGTGGCGTCGAGATCGGCGTGGGTGACCGGCCGGCCCGTGGCCACCAGGTCGGCGAGCAGGCGAGCGGAGTGGGAGTTGCGCAGTCAGTTCAGGACGGTGCCGGGCTCGGGACAGTCGGCCAGAGCCACCCGCATGTGAGCGTACGGGCCGCCACCGTGGTCCGGGACCGTGGAGAACAGCGCGTCAAGGCGGTCGTGGACCGCGCATCGGTCGCACACCCCCTTGACCTGGTAGGAGCGGGGCTCGGCACAACGTGGGCACGCATGCGGGTCAGGGTGTCCGGCGCATGGCCCGCAGACCCGGCGGCTGTCGGCGCGAGCGATCAGCACGCGCCGCCGCCCGCAGGCCGGGCACGAGGCGGGTCGTCGGCGGGCGTTGCGGTAGCACGGCTTGCAGACCGGCCCGAGCGGCCACCGAGCACATACCGGTGAGCTGGTTCGGCACAGCGCGCACGGCACCTGCGGTCGTGGCCGGCAGTTCGCGCACGGATCGATGAACGAACGGTGCCCGCAGACCGAGCAGGCCCGTCCGGTCGACAGCTGATCCCGGCGGCTGGGGCCGCAGGTTTTGTGGCTCGGGCGGGGGCGGGTCTCCCCGCAGGCGGTGCAGGGGCCGACGTCGGCCTGCGCGGCCAGGATGCCTTCGCAGCCGAGGCAGACTCTGCCGCCGGGCACGGCTCGGCGCAGCGGCCGGATGCGGCCGCACCGCAGACAGGCCGGCGGCCGGACCCCGGTGACATCGGCCTTGGAGAGGGTGGCGATGAGGGCCTGTACCGAGCGCCCGCAAAGACGTCCCCGAGTTCGCCGACGCGGTCCTCACCGACGACAACCATCTGGCCCTCGGCCCCGTGCGCGATGCCCGCGACCATCTGCGTCACCTGGCCGCCACCGCTCCGCTCCAGGACCTGGCGCGGACCTGGAAGACCGCCGCCGGCGTACGGCAGTGGGCCCTGGACCTGTGCGATCGGGTCGAGGAGGAACTCGCCGCAGGGCACCTGGGCGGAGGTGGCCCTGGAGTGGATGAGCGGCCGCTACGCGATGGCCGGCCTGGCCGTGCTCAGCAGCCTGAAGGAGCGCGACCGGCCACCCGCCCAGCACGCCCTCGACACCTTGGTGCTGCTCTACCAGCTCGGGGAGTTCCACCAGCTCGACCGGCTCATTCCCGGCTGCCAGTGGCACCTCCTCGCTACCGACGGGCTGCTGCCGCCACCCGTCCGCGAGCAGCTCCAGGACCTCATCAGCCGGGACGCGCCCCTTGCCAGGTCGGGGGTCGATGTCAGACCGGCCTCGTAGCGTCGAAGACGAGGCCCCGGACCGGACGGGGCCCCGGAGGACCGAAGGAGCGGGCCATGGGCGAGATCAGCATCGAGCGACAGCACCTTGACCACCTGCTGGCCGACAGCGCGAGCACGTACGGAGCCCCCTACCAGCGGGCCTTCGCCCAGCTCGCCGAAGCGCACCGAGGCCGGCCCGTCGCCGAGATCCTCCCGCTGCTCCGCCGGCCACCGACGAGGCGCTGCTCGGCTTCACGGACGCGGACCTCCGGAAACAGGCGCAGGCGATCAGTACGGGCGAGCCGTACGTCCTGCGCGTCACGGTGGCCTGACCACGACGGTGCCCGTCAGACCTCCCACCACGCGGCGGTCAGGCCTTACGCCGACCGCGGCCGGAGTGGGCGAGGGCGTCGGCGAGCTGGTCATGGTTCATGGACGAGCGGCCCGGGATGCAAGTGGAGATCCGACGGGTTCCAGCGAGTGCTGGGGTGACGTATCACCATGGTTCAGCCTGGTCAGAGGCTTGCGGAGAAGGTCCACTCGATCGTGTGAGTTTCTGAGGATTGCTAGCAGATTCCAGGAGTTAGCCACGTAATTTCTCGGCTTGTGGCAGATTCCGGGACACGTCGTTTCTCCCTGATCACAGGCGAGGGCGGCGTCGGTACGTTGGCGGGCGAGCCTGGGGTGGCCGATGTCCTGACGTTGCAGCGGCGGGCGAGTGAGTCATCGTCGCCGGAGGGCGAGCGCGAGCTCTATCAGGACACCCTGGCCGAGTACTGCTGGGCCCGGGACGTGGCGGGGCTGTCTCCCAGAACGTTGCAGAGCCTCGTACAGCCCGTGCTTGAGGTCTGTACGTTCTACTGCGTCGTTCCGTGGCGGCTGACTTCGCGGGACCTGGACCGGTATTTCTCGGGGCCGGGCAAGGCGGGCCGGCACTCCACGATGCGGTCGAAGATGACCCGGATCGACGGGTACTGAGCTTGTTCCGCTTTGGCGGACACCTTTGGTGTGGTGGTCAGGCCGCGAGGGTGGTCTCGTATTCGGCGGGGCT